>JAYRKO010000497.1:0-2649 GCA_041905745.1 Tagaea sp.
GCCGAGTTCGTGAACGACACGTCGTAGCCGGCGAGGCTCAGATGGACGATCGGCTTGATCTGGAACTGCTCGAGGGGACTTGCCACGGTGCGTTCGCTCCGAAATTCGTTGCTGCCGTCAGGACTCTTGGGTCCGGTTCGCGTCCGCATCCGCCTTCTTCTGGGCGGCGGTCGCGACCCGGATCACGTTGCGCATGCCGGCGGCTGCACCCAGCATGAAGAACGCGAGCGTCAGCCACGGCGAAGAGCCGAGCCACCGGTCAAGCACGACGCCCATCCCGGTTCCGACGGCGAGCGTGGCCAGCAGTTCGACCGAAATGCGGAAGCCGAGGCCCATCTGGCCCGTCGTCCGCCCGGCGGCCGATGCCGAACGCGTCGCCGATCCGGCGCGGCGGTCCTGAACGGCCCTGACACGGGCCTCGAGGTCGGCAAGCTGACGGCTCCGGTCGTCGGGCTCGGTCATGCCTGCGTGATCCTCCGGAAAACGCCGTCCGGACTACAAAAAAGGGCGAAAAATGCGCCCTTTTTCGTCCCGATGACGGCGCGGACAATAAGTTCGGGGGGTTCCCCTGTCAAGGCCGAAAGGGGCGATCTACGGCCTTGATCGGAAAGAGAAAACGCCCCGCGCGTCAGGCCGTCGCGCGGAGCCTTTCTGCACTGCGAAGGTCGACCGAGACGAGGGTCGAAACCCCGCGCTCGGCCATGGTGACGCCGAACAGGCGGTCCATTTTGGCCATCGTCAACCGGTGGTGGGTCACCACGATGAAGCGCACGCCGCTCGAACGGCCGATTTCGTCGAGCAGTTTGCAGAACCGGTCGACGTTCGCGTCGTCGAGCGGTGCGTCGACTTCGTCCATCACGCAGATGGGGGCGGGGTTTGTGAGGAACACCGCGAAGAGAAGGGCCAGCGCCGTCATCGCCTGCTCGCCGCCCGAAAGCAGCGTCAGCGACTGCAGCTTCTTGCCCGGGGGCGAGGCCATCACGTCGAGCCCCGCTTCGAGCGGATCGTCGTTGACCTGGCCGTCCTGGCCCATCACCGGCGACAGCGTCAGGTGCGCGCGGCCGCCGCCGAAAAGGCGGGCGAACAGGTCCTGGAAGTGCGCGTCGACCTTGGCGAAGGCTTCGCGCAGGCGTTCGCGCGCTTCCTTGTTGAGGCTGCTGATGCCCTGACGCAGCTTGGCGATCGCGGCGACGAGATCTTCCTTCTCCGCCGTCATGCCGGTCATCTGCGTCTCGACCTCTTCGGCTTCCTGCTCGGCGCGCAGGTTGACCGGGCCCATGTTGTCGCGCTCCTTCACGAGGCGTTCGAGGCGGCGCTCGATGTCCTCGATCGCGGGCAGCTCGTCGGACGGATCGACCATGCCCGCGGCAAGCGCGTCTTCCGGCGCGCAGTCGAGCCGTTCGCGGATCGTCTGCACGAGCTGTTCGCCCGCGGCCGTCTGCTGCTCGACATGGCCCTGTTCGCGCACGCGGTCCTCGCGCGCCTCGACGAGGCTCGCCTCGACGGCCTTGAGCGCGCGCTCGGCCTCGCGCACCGCGGTTTCCGCCTCGGCGAGGCGGTCGGCGGCGGCGCGGCGCACGGCTTCTGTTTCCTGCGTGCGCGTCAGCAGCGCCTCGCGCTCGGCGGCGATCGCCGCGGGGCGGCCAGCGAGATCGGCGCGCTCGCTGTCGGCGAGTTCGCGGCGTTCCTCGAGCGAGGCAATCTGGCGGCGCGCGGAGTCCGCGCGCTGTTCCCAGCCTTGCGTCTCGTTGCCGATCGCGTGACGCCGGCGTTCGCGCCCG
Organism: Tagaea sp.; assembly: GCA_041905745.1. Classification (GTDB taxonomy): domain Bacteria; phylum Pseudomonadota; class Alphaproteobacteria; order CACIAM-22H2; family CACIAM-22H2; genus Tagaea. Next base: position 1,782 of record JAYRKO010000497.1, read on the forward strand.
TCGCGTTCGCGCGCGAGGCGGGCCGAGGCGGCCTCGCGCTCGGCCAGCGCCTGGCGGAACTGCGACAGCGTCTGGCGATCTTCGGCGAGCTTGGTTCGCGCCTGCGTGGGGTCCTCGATTTCGGCGAAGCGCGTTTCGGCGGCCACGCGCCGCTGGTCGTGTTCGGCGCGGTCGGCTTCCACGCGCGCGATCTCGTCGGCGATCAGCGCGAGCTTGGCGTTCTCGGCTTCCGTCTCGCGCGCGATGCGCACGATCTCGCCGCGCGAGGCTTCGACGGCCGTGTTGGCCGCGCGCGTGGCCTGACGCGCCGCGTTGTCGCGCGCTTCGGCTTCGCGGTTGGCGGTCTGCGCGGCCTGATAGCGCGTGCGCGCGCCGTCGGCGATTTCCTTGGCGCGGACAAGCTCGGCTTCCAGCGCTTCGAGGCGGTTGCGCATCGTCAGCAGTTCGGCCGCCGGCGAGGCGGCCCCGCTGCGCTGCGCGAAGCCGTCCCAGCGCCACAAGGCGCCCTCGCGCGTGACGAGACGCTGGCCTTGCGCCAGCTGCGGGGCGAGCGCGTCGGCCGTCGCGGCGTCGGCGACGATGCCGATCTGCGAAAGCCGGCGGGCGAGCGCTTCGGGCGCCTGCACGAAATCGGAAAGCGGTGCGGCACCCATCGGCAGGGCGGGCGGGTTGCCGGCGATGTCGAGGCGCTTCCAGCTGCGCGCGGCTTCGCCGTCGAGCGAGGCCGAAAGATCGTCGCCCAGGGCCGCGCCCAGTGCGGTCTCGTAGCCGGCGCTCACACGCAGCGCGTCCATGACGGGCGCGTGCGGGCCGACGTTCTTTGTAAGGGCCGCGAGTGCCCGCGAAATGCCCTGCCGCTCGCCTTCCA
>JAYRKO010000498.1:0-2642 GCA_041905745.1 Tagaea sp.
TTCGAGGTGAAGCTCTGCCAGATGGTCAATCTGATGGACCGCGGCGAGCCGGTGAAGATGTCGAAGCGGTCGGGAAATTTCGTCACGCTGCGCGACGTCGTCGACGAAGTCGGCGCCGACGTCGTGCGCTTCGTGATGCTGACGCGCAAGCAGGACCAGCATCTCGATTTCGACTACGCCAAGGTCCGCGAGCAGTCGAAGGACAATCCGGTCTTCTACGTCCAGTACGCGCATGCGCGTCACCGTTCGGCCTTCCGGCAGGCCGCGCAGACTTTTCCGGACGCCGACCTTTCCGATGCGGCATTGGCCAAGGCCGATCTCGACCGGATCGCGGATGCCGACGAAATGGCGATCCTGCGACAGGTTTCGGGCTTCTCGCGCCTTCTCGAGGCGGCCGCGGAAGCCGGCGAACCGCATCGCGTCGCGTTCTGGCTTCACGATCTCGCCTCCGCATTCCACCAGCTTTGGACGCGCGGAAATCACGACGCGGCCCTGCGCTTCGTCGTGCCGGACGACAAGGCATTGACGCTCGCACGGCTGGCACTGGTCCGCGCCGTGGGCCTCACGATCGCGGCGGGTCTCGAAATCCTCGGTGTGCGGCCGGCGGAGGAGATGCGCTGACATGCTGCCCGAGGGCGCATCGCCGATCCTGAAGGTCGACGCCGACGAAGCCCGCGAGGCGCGGGCCGCACAGCGCGTCGCACCGCGCCGCGGCGGGCGGATCTTCGGCGCCGTGTTCGCGTTCGCCGCGATCGTCGGGTTCGGCAGCCTGATCGCGTATTATTTCGTGCAGAATCGGGACGGTCACCTCGATCCCGCCTCGATCCCGGTCGTTCGTGCAGATGCACGCCCGACGAAGGTCCGCCCCGAAAATCCGGGCGGCCTCGAGGTGCCGTTCCAGAACTCCGAGATCTACGACAATGTTGGGCGGCAATCGGCCGGGGGCGGGGCGGTTCGCGGAACGCAAGGCGGCGAGCGCCTTCTTCCCGGACCCGAAGCGCCCTTGCCGCGGCCGCAACCGCCGCCGGCACCCGTGCCGGCCATACCCGCCGCGCCCGAGATCGTCGTGCCTTCGGACGCCGTCGTGGTGACACCGCCGCGTGTCGCGTCCATTCCGCCGGCAGGTGCACCGCCCGCTGCCGCCGCCGCACCGCCGGTCACGCAGCCGCCGCAACAAAGCGCGGCCGCTCGGCCGGCGCCCGTTCCCGCCCCGGCGGCGCCCGCCGCTGCACCGCCCGCAGCCAGTGCGGCCGTCGGCGGTTCGCGCATCCAGCTTGCGTCCGTGCGCGACACCGCGGCGGCGCAACGCGAATGGGCGCGCGTGTCGCGGCAATACGCCGATCTGCTGGGCCATCTGACTCCGCAGTTCATCCCGGCCGATCTGGGCGATCGGGGCGTCTTCGTGCGCGTCCAGGCCGGCCCGTTCGCAAGCCCGGAAGCCGCAAAAGCGACGTGCGATGCCTTGCGCGCACGCGGCGCAGGCTGCAACGTAGTCCGGTGATGACCCGCAGACACCCCCTTGCCGCGATCTTCGGCTGCGCCGGTACGTCGTTGACGGCCGACGAGTTCCGTTTCCTGCGCGAGGCCGACCCGCTCGGCTTCATCGTCTTCGCGCGCAACATCTCGACGCCCGACGCAACGCGCGCGCTCGTTGCGTCGTTCCGCGAGGCGGTCGGGCGGACGGATGCACCTGTTCTGATCGATCAGGAGGGCGGACGCGTCGCGCGCCTTCGCCCGCCGCATTGGCGCAAGGCGCCACCCGCGCGCACGTTCGTCGAGCGGGCTTCCGTGCGGGGACAGGCGGCAGCCATCGAGGCCGTGCGGACGAATTTTCGTTTGATCGCGGCGGAGCTGATCGCGCTGGGCATCGACGTGGACTGCGCGCCGGTCGCCGACGTGCCCGTACCGGGCGCGCACGACATCATCGGCGATCGTGCGTACGGGCGCGATCCCGCGACCATCGCGCTTTTCGGACGGGCGGCCGCCGACGGCCTGCTCGACGGCGGCGTCATCCCGGTGGTCAAACACATGCCCGGCCACGGGCGCGCGCAGGCCGACAGCCATCACGAACTGCCGGTGGTCGACGCCTCGCGCGAAGCGCTCGAACGGACGGATTTTGCGCCGTTCCGCGCGCTGGCCGATTTGCCTTGGGCGATGACGGCGCACGTGAAGTTTCTCGCGATCGATCCCGAGCGTCCGGCGACGACATCGGCCTACCTGATCGAGAACGTGATCCGCCGGCACATCGGGTTCGACGGATTGCTGCTTTCCGACGACCTGTCGATGCAGGCGCTGCAGGGGTCGATGGCCGAACGTACGCGCGCATGCCTGTTCGCGGGCTGCGATGTGGTTCTCCATTGCAACGGCGATTTCGCGGAGATGGAGCAGGTGGCCCTTGCCGCGCGCCCGCTCGATGACGAGGCGGTGGCGCGTGTCGTGGCGGGCGACAGGCTCCGGCAGGCCCGGCGAAGCAACGCGTTTGACGTTGCCCGCGCGGAAGCCGAACTGAGCGACTTCCTCGTCGGCTGAACGCCCGGATATTTTCGTAAAGGGAGAACGCCTTGCTCAAGATCTACGGATGCTATCGCTCGCGCGCGACGCGCAACATCTGGCTTGCCAACGAACTGGGCGTTCCGTTCGAA
>JAYRKO010000499.1:0-2636 GCA_041905745.1 Tagaea sp.
GGCCAGGTCGGCCGGCGGCCGATCACGTCGGCCCGGCGCTCGACCTCCAGCGCGTCGGCATTCATGCCCTTGTAGAAGTCCCAGGACGCGTTGTATTCGCGCACGTGTTCGAGGCAGAACCAATAGTAATCGTTGAGCTTTTGCCGGTCGCGGGGCGCCTTGTAGGCGCCCGGCTCGGCGCAGCCCGGATGGTCGCACCGCTTGGGCGGAGCCTTCGGGTCGACCTGAGGGCGGTCATAGGTACGGGCGCGGACGCGAGCCATCGTGAATTAGTATGTGCGAGCTTCGCCATCCCGACAACAGCGGGCCGGCGCGAATCAGCAAGGCAGGCGAACGGCCTAACTGTTTACAGAAAATTGCTAAAATTGTAGATTTCCGGTCGGGTGGGAGCGGCAGACGCGCCCGCAAAGGCCGGAGAAGGGGCATGGCGAGCGAGTACCGTCTGATCTTCTTCGACCAGAACGAGCTGTGCCGCGCGCTGATCGAGTACAACCGGCAGCGCCGCACGCCCTTCCCGCCGGGCAATCTCAAGAAGGTCGTCATCGACCGCGACCGGCTGACGGTCTCGATCCTGATCGACAAGGATTCGGGCGAGACCGACAAGGTGTCGTTCGACGCGGCCTCGGTCGCCGCCGCCCTCATCGTCTATTGCCGCGAACGCAAGATCCCGCTGCCGGCGAAGTCGGCCAAGGAAATGCGCCTCGTCGCCGATCGGCTGTGCTTCCTCATCCGCATCAAGGGCACGCCCGCCGAGGCGTCGATCGCGGTCGAATACACCGGCAAGATGGTCGCAACCGAAGCGGCGGATTGACGGCTCACGCCGCCTTGATCGCCGCAAGGAACCTGTCGACATCCGTGCGCAGCGATTCGGCCTGACGCGCGAGACCCGACGCCGCCGAAAGGACCTGTTCGGCCGCATCGCCCGTCTGGCCGACGGTTGCGGCCACCTTGGCGATGCCGCCGCTGACGTCCTGCGTGCCGCCCGCAGCCTGCTGGATCGAGCGGGAAATCTCGTTCGTGGCCGCGCTCTGTTCCTCGATCGCCGCGGCGATGGCAGTCGAAATCTCGCTGATCCGTCCGATCGTGCCGCCGATACCGGCGATGGCGGAGACGACCGAGCCCGTCGTCTCCTGAATCGCGCCGATCTGCGCCGCGATATCGTCAGTCGCCTTCGCGGTCTGCCCGGCAAGGTTCTTGACCTCCGAAGCGACCACCGCGAAGCCCTTGCCCGACTCGCCCGCGCGCGCGGCCTCGATCGTCGCGTTGAGCGCGAGCAGGTTCGTCTGGCTTGCGATGCTGGTGATGAGGCCCACGACTTCGCCGATCTTCTGCGCCGCGTCGGACAGGCGCTGGACGGCCTCCGACGTCCGCCCGGCTTCCTCGACGGCCTTTCCCGCGATCTCGGTCGAGTTCGCCACCTGCGCCGAGATCTCGCGCACCGACCCCGTCATCTGCTCGGTCGCGGTCGCGACCGTCTGGACGTTGGCGCTCGTCTGCTCGGCGGCGGCAGCGACGCTTGCGGCATGGCCGCCGGCATCGCGCGCCATCGAGACCATCGAGTTGGCCGTCGAGTCCAGTTCCGTCGCCGCCGAGGCGACGCCCTTCACCGCACCCGCGGCGACGCGCTCGAATTCGCCGAGGAGCCGCTGCACGGCGTCGGCCTGCTGCTGCTTCGTCGCCTGCTCCTCTTCCTGCGCCCGGGCGAGCCTGTCCGCCTCGACCAGGCCTGCGCGGAAGACCTCGACCGATTTCGCCATCGCGCCGATCTCGTCCTTTCGCCCGGCGCCCGCGATCTCGACGGCAAGCTCGCGCGCCGCGAGCCGGCCCATCGCGCGCGTCATCTCGCCGATCGGCTGCACGACCGACCGCAGAAGGCGCATGCAGAGCACGATCACGAGCAGCGGCGCGCCGATCAGCGTGGCCAGCAGGATCATCGAGGCACGCGCGCCGAAAGCGGCGGCCTGCGCCTCGCGGCGGTCGGCCGCCGCCTCGATCACCTGGCTCACTTCTTCCATCGAGTCCTCGAGCGCGGAGAAGGCCTTGTTGAATCCTTCGAGCTTCGCGCGCGCGGCGGCGACGTCGCGAAACGCAAGTGCCACCAGCTCCGTGCTCGCCTTGCCGTAGGCTTCCAGCGGCTCGCTCACGTCGGATACCGCCTTTCGCGCCGCCGCCGGCAGATCGGCAGCAAGATTGTCACGCATGTCGGCCCGGAAACGGTCGAGATGCTCGGCCGTATCCTTCTCGATCTCGGCCCGCTGATCGGGCGCCTGGGCGGCGGCATAGAGCGCGCGATAGACGTCGCTGCGCAGCGCGTCGTGCATCATGTCGGCGTCGCCCTGGCGGCGTAGGGCCTTGGCGATGTCGACGACATCGCCCATGCGGCCGTTCAGCGTCGAAACGCTCCAAAGGCCCACGCCGCCGGCGCCGGCGGTCGTCGCGATCGCCAGCAGGCTGAATGCGATGAATGTGCTTTTGACCGTCGCCATACGCGTCCTCCGGGGGAAAAGGGCGGGGGCAGACTGCGTGCATAGTTTAAATCGTGCCTATCCGGTTGACACATGCACGCCATAGTGATAGTGTGCAATATGGCGCTTCCTCTCCCGCTCCCTGAATTCACGCGACTTTCCCAAAAGTAC
>JAYRKO010000500.1:0-2631 GCA_041905745.1 Tagaea sp.
CGGCTTCGGCGAGCGGGCCCGCGATTTCCGGCTGGCCGCCGGAAAGTTCGTCGGCCTTGCGCCACGCGTCGAGCGCGCGGTCGGGCAGGTTGAGCGCGGTCGAAGCCTGCGCGATGCGCACCCATGCCTCGAGGTCGGCGGGATTGCGTTCCACGCGCTCGTACATCGCGCGCGCGAATGCGGCGAGCTGGCGGTCGGTCGCCTGACGCTGCGCATCGTCCACGCGCCGTTCGGCAACCGGCAGGCCGGGAACGTCCGGCGATCCGCGGTCGAGATAGATGCCGAAGGCCGCCGCCGGCAGCAGCAGCGCCAGCAGAAGTGCCGTCGCACGGCCGCCGCTGCGCGCCGGGGCCGGTGTCGCCGGCGCTTCGCCGGCAAGGGCCAGCATGCGCCGGCCGATTTCGGCGCGCGCGGCCTTGGCTTCCGCTTCGGCCACCGTGCCGCGTTCGACGTCGCGCGCCAGTTCGGCCAGCTGGTCGCGATGGACTTCCATGTCGAATTCGGCGCGCGCGGGTTGCTGCCGTGTCCCGCGCACCAGCGGCCAGACGAGGACGGCGACGACCGCGGCCGTCAGCGCGGCAAGGACGAAATGGATCACGGACGATCCTTCCCGTCGACGAGGGCGGCAAGCCGCGCTTCTTCGTCGGCCGACAGCGGGGGCGACGCGTTGTCCGCAACCGGCCGGCGGCGGCGGACATAGACGGTCGCACCGACGAGGGCGGCGGCAAGGATCGCGAAGGGCCCGTACCACAGCACGTAGGTGTCGTTGCGCAGCGGCGGCTTCAGCAGCACGTAGTCGCCGTAGCGCCGGGTCACGTAGGCGAGCACGGCCGCATCGCCGTCGCCGGCGACGATGCGCTCGCGCACCAGCCGGCGCAGGTCGGCGGCAAGCGGCGCGTTCGAATCGTCGATGGGCTGGTTCTGGCACACGAGGCAGCGCAGTTCCTGGCTGATTGCGCGCGCGCGCGCCTCCAGCGCCGGATCGGCCAGCATCTCGTGCGGCAGCACGGCCAACGCCGGTGCCGCGACGAGCGTCGCGAGAAGGGCCAGGACGAACCTCACGATTCGCGCCTCAGCTTCTCGACCAGCGGCATCAACGTGCGCTCGAGCACGTCGGGCGTGATCGCGCCGACATGGCGGTAGCGGATCGTGCCCTTGCGGTCGATCACGAACGTCTCGGGCGCGCCGTAGACGCCGAAATCGATCGCCACGCGGTTCTCGAAATCCCAGCCGATCGCGCGATAGGGATTGCCCAGTTCGGCAAGCCAGCGCCGCGCGTCCTCGGCCTTGTCCTTGTAGTTGAGGCCGTAGATCGGCACGTCGCCCTCGCGCGACAGGCGCACGAGCAGCGGATGTTCGACCCGGCAGGGCGGGCACCACGACGCGAAGACGTTCACCAGCGACACCTCGCCCGTAAGCGTCTTGGCCGACAGGCCGGGCTTGGCCACGCCCGCGACGGGCGGCAGTTCGAAGGCGGGCACCGGCCGGTCGATCAGTGCCGAAGGGATTTCCGACGGATCGCGCTGGAGGCCCGCGTAGAAATACGCCGCCAGCACCGCGAACAGCACGAGCGGCAGCACGAACAGGAGCCGCTTCATTCGGCCGCTCCCGCGACCGCGCCGGCCGGCCGTGCGCGTGCGGGCGCGCCCACGCGGTGGCGCCGGTCGGTCAGCGACACGAGCCCGCCCAGCACCATCGTGCACGCGCCCAGCCAGATCCACGGCACGAGCGGGTTATGGTAGATGCGCACGGTCCACGGCGTCTGCGGCGTGACGGGGGCGAGGAACGCCGGCGCGTTGCCGGCGGGCGAAGCGCTTTCCGGGTCGCCGATGGTCGCGTAGAGGTCGGCCAGCAGGTTGGTGCGGATCGAGGTTTCGGTCGTCGCCATGCCCGCGACCGGGAACCAGCGCCGCTCGGGCGACATGACGGCGTAGAGCTTCTCGTTGCGGTAGACCTCGAACGTGCCGCGCGCGATCAGGTAGTTGGGCCCTTCGTCGCGCGTCACGCCCTTGAAGACGAACTTGTAGCCGGCGACGTCGAACGCGTCGCCCGGCCGCACGAGGCGGATCACCTCGGTCTGCCATGCCGTCACGCCCGCGATCCCCATGACCGCCAGGCCGAGCCCGGCATGCGCGATCGTCATCCCCCACGCGCTGCGCGGCAGGTTGGCGGCGCGCGCAAGCGCGCTTGCGAACGGCACGCGGAACAGGCCCACGCGTTCGGCCCATTCGACCAGCGCGCCGAAGACGAGCCACGCCGCCAGCCCCATGCCCAGCGCCGCATAGACGCTGCGCCGGTCGTCGAGCCAGTAGACGATGCCGATCGCGGCGAGCGACAGGAACATCGCCATGCGCAGGCGTTGCAGCGCGCCGGCAAGATCCGCGCGCTTCCAGCCCAGCATCGGCCCGGCCGAAACGGCGAGCAGCAGCGGGATCATCAGCGGCACGAAGGTCGAATCGAAGAAGGGCGGGCCGACGGAAACCTTGGCGCCGCCCAGCGCTTCCAGGAACAGCGGATAGAGCGTGCCGATGAAGACGGTCGCCGCCGCCGTGGCGAGGATCGCGTTGTTGAGGACGAGCGCGCCCTCGCGGCTCACGGGCTGGAACAGGCCGCCGCCCTTCAGCAGCGGTG
>JAYRKO010000501.1:0-2627 GCA_041905745.1 Tagaea sp.
GAATGCGTCGGCCGGTCGCCGCGCTTCCTGCACGGACCGGAAACCGACCGTGCCGTGCTCGAACGCATCGATCAGGCCGCGCGGGCCGGCCGGACGCTGCGCGAGCGGCTCGCGGCGTACCGCAAGGACGGAACGATATTCTGGATCGAGATCGATCTGGCTCCCATCGCAGGATCGCCGGGGCTCTATGTCGCCGTCGAACGCGACATCACCCACGACCGCGGGATCGAAGGCGTGGCTGCGGCGGGCGAGAGAAGGCTCGTCGAGACGCTGAATGCGGTCGACATGGGCTTCCTCGTCTGGGACGCCGAAGACCGGCTCGTCTTCTGGAACGCCCGATACGTCGAGATTTTCCCGCATATGGCGTCGATTCTCGCGCGCGGAATGACCTTCCGCAGCTACATTGACGTGACTGCCGAAAGACTGCGCGCGATGGGGCTCGGCGAGCGCGCCGACTGGATCCGCACCGAGCGCGCGTTCTGGCATCGCCGGTTCGGCGAGATATTCCGGCAGCGCGTGAGCTTCGACCGCGAGATCGAGACGGTCGAGTTCCCGTCGGCCGACGGCGGGGCCGTCGGCGTCTATCGCGACGTGACCGCGCTGGCGGCCGCGCAGCGCGAAGTGCGCGACGGCCGCCAGCGTCTGCTGGATTCCATCGAAGCGATCGGCGACGGCATCGTCGTTTTCGACGCCGAGGACCGTCTCGTCGTCTGGAACCGCCGGTATGCCGACACGTTTCCAGAGATCGCCGGCCTGCTGGCGCCGGGTCTGCGCGTGGAGGAACTTCGCGCCCGCGCGATCGACGAGGCGCAGCGCCTGACGACCTCGCGCGACGCGCTGCTGGCGATCGAGCGTCGCGCGCGACCCCACCGGCGGTTCGGCGAGCCGTACAATCTCGCTCTCGCCTCGGGCCGCACGCTGCAGACGGTCGAATACGCGACGGCGGACGGCGGATGCGTTGCCGTCTACCGCGACGTGACCGACCAGATCGCCGCCGAACAGGCGCTGCGCGAAAGCGAGATGCGTCTCATCGATTCGATCGAGGCGATCGGCGACGGGTTCCTGATCCTCGATGCGGACGACCGCGTCCGCTTCTGGAACCGCCGCTACATCGAGATCTTCGCGCACATGGCCGGGGTCGTGCGCAAGGGCGTTCCGCTGCCCGACATCTACGCGACGGCGCGCGACCGGCTTGCCGCGCGCGACGGCTCGACCCTGCGCGGCGTCGCGACGCTCGACGACCGGATGCGCCGTCACCGCCGATTCGGCGAGACGTTCAACCAGATCCTGACCGACGGCCGCGTGATCGAGACGGTGCAGTTCGCCGCCGCCGACGGCGGTGTCGTCGCCGTCTATCGCGACGTGAGCGCCAAGATCGCCGCCGAGAAGGCGCGCGCGGAGAGCGAGGCGCGCTTCCAGTCGCTCGTCGCGAACGTCGACGGCGTCGTCTATCGCCGCCGGGTAGGCGACGCCTGGACGATGGATTTCGCCAGCTCGGGCATCGCAGGCCTGACCGGCCATCCGGCCGAGGCGTTCGTTCCCGGCGGAAGCGTCACGTTCAGCGACCTGATCCTGCCGGACGATCGCGCCGCCGCCGCCGCCGCCGTGGCCGGCGCGGTCGCGGTGCGCCGCGAATTCGAGGTGGAGTATCGCCTGCGGCGCGCGGACGGCGAGATCGCGTGGGCGCTCGAAAAGGGCCGCGCTTCCTACGACAATTACGGCACGCCGCTCCATATCGACGGCATCATCCTCGACCAGACCGAGCGGCGCGGCCGCGAGAGCGAGCTCGAGCGCTCGCGGCTGGCGGTCGCACTGCGCGACAGGCGCTTCCGCGACGCGATCGAAAGCATGGGCGACGGCTTCGTCCTCTACGATGCGGACGACAACGTCGTGGCGTGGAACGAACGCTATCTCGAATTCTTCCCCGTGACGCGCGAGATCATGCGCGTCGGCCTCCCGGGGATCGAGGTGATCCGCGCGCATACCCGCATGCGCCACCCCGAACTGGCCGAGACGCAGATCGATGCGCTGGCCCGCGCGCGCCACCACACGCTGCGCGCCGGGCCGACGCCGCCCGACGACGTGCCGGCGGGCGACAGGATCGTCCAGATTTCCCGCCAGCGGACGTCGGACGGCGGTCTCGTCGCCATCCTGCGCGACGTGACGGAGGAGCGGCGGGCGAGCGAGCGCGTGCGCGCGTCGGAAGCGCGCTTCCGCGATGCGGTCGCGAGCCTCGCCGACGGCTTCCTGCAGCTCGACCGCGACCTGCGCGTCGCGGCGTGGAACGAACGCTATCTCGATTTCTATCCCGAGCTTCGGGGGCGGATCTCGGAAGGAATGGATCTGCGCGAGGCGCTGCGTATCGTCGCCCAGCCCGGCCTGTCGGGTGCGACTTTGGAGAACTGGATCGAATCGCGTCTTGCGAACAACCGCGCGCCGGGCTTCGCCGAAAGCGAAGCGCTCGTCATCGGCGGCCGCGACGTGCGGATCACGCGCACGCGCATGGGCGACGGCGGAATCGTCGCGATTCTGCGCGACGTGACGGGCGAGGTCGCGGCCGCGCGCGAACTGGAGCGCGCGAAGAACGCGGCGGAGATCGCCAGCCGCGCGAAGACGGAGTTCCTCGC
>JAYRKO010000502.1:0-2613 GCA_041905745.1 Tagaea sp.
ATCCATCTGTGCCGCCGCTATTCGCTGGAGAGCGTTTCGTTGACGTCGATCTCGGCGGGCGGCGGGAAGAACTCGCCCTTGAGGAAGCGTTCGACGATGAAGAGGGCCGTAACCGCGCCCGCCACGGGGACGGGGATGTACGAGACGCCGACCGACACGATCGGGAACTCGGCGATCGTCTGGTACCAGGTGAATCCGACGAGGCGGACGCCGTACCAGAGCAGGAACAGGTTTGCGGCGAGCATGCCGGCCTCGATCGCGATACCCAGCACCGTGCGGCCCGAATCGCCGAGTGCCGCGGGCAACGTGCCGACGGCGATGTGCAGGTGTTCGCGATAGCAGACGATCGCGGACAGGAACGACAGCCAGATCATCAGCAGGATCGCCATGGGCTCGGGCCACGACGATGCGCTGTTGAGCACGTAGCGCGTGAACACGCCCCACGGGATGATCAGGGTAATGACGACGAGGGCAATGCCGGCGAGGAAGACGCAGGCGCGATGGAGCGCGTCCATCGCCCGGAAATAGGTTTCGCGCACGTCCGGACTCCGAAGGAAGACGGCGGCGGCCGGCAGGCCGCCGCCGGACCCGTCACTTGACCGCCTGGATGCGGTCGATCAGCGGCTTCAGCGGCGCGGCGTACTTGTCCCACACCGGCTTCACGGCGTTCTGGAACTCGGTCTTGTCCTTGACCTCGTTCACGACCGTGCCGGCGGCGATCATCTTCTTCATCGCCTCGACCTCGCCCTCGTACCAGAGCTTGCGCTGCTCGAGCTGCGCTTCCTTCGACATCTTCATGACCAGCTCGCGGTCGGCGGGCTGCATCTCGTTCCAGGTGCGCTTCGAGAAGACGAGGATTTCCGGGATCATCAGGTGCCCGGTCTTCGAATAGTACTTCGCGTAGCGGTAGTGCTGGCCGCTGTCGTAGCTGGGTTCGTTGTTCTCCGCGCCGTCGACGACGCCGGTCTGCAGCGCGTTGATGAGCTGGTCGAAACCCATCGCCACGCCGTTGCCGCCCAGCGCGTTCATCGTGTCGACGAACAGCGGGTTGCCCATCATGCGGATCTTCAGGCCCTTGAGGTCGGCCATCGAGGCGATGGGATGCTTCGAGTTGTAGACGTTGCGCGTGCCGGCGTTCATCCAGCACAGGCCGATCAGGCCGGCCGTCGGGTGATCGGAAAGCTTCTTCAGGAGTTCCGTGCCGATCTCGCCGTCGATCACCTTCTCCATGTGCGCGTTGTCGCGGAAGATGAAGGGCAGGTTGAAGACGTTCATCTCGGGCACCAGCGGACCCATGGGGCCGACCGAGATGCGCGCGATCTGCAGCGCGCCGACCTGCGCCTGCTCGATCATTTCCTTCTCGCCGCCCAGCTGCATGGACGGGAACATCTGCATCGTGATGCGGCCGTTGGTCGCTGTTTCGAGCTTCTTGCCCATGCGCACGACCGCTTCGACCGTCGGATAGCCGAGCGGATGGACGTCGGTCGCCTTGAGAACCAGCTTGGCCTGCGCTGCGGCCGGGCGGATGCCGGCGGTGGCGAGGGCCGCACCGGCGCCCGCGATTGCGAGGAACTTGCGTCGCTTCATCGTTTCGTCTCCTCCCGTTGGGGGGCAGCGGGAGCTGCCCGATCGGCCCCGTTTTCGGGGTCCGGATTGGTTCGGGTGCCTTCGCGCGATTGCGCGCGCGGGACCCGGCATGGTAACAAAGTTGTACGATGACCCGACAACAGGAGTCCAGACGCAATTCGCCCGCGCGCGGCGGGGGCGATATCCTTGCGCCCGTCCGGCAGGGCGGGAAGCTGACGGACGTCATCGTCGACCGGCTGTCGGACGAGATTTCGAGCGGGCGTCTGAAGCCCGGTCAGCGCCTGCCGACCGAGCACGAGATGGTGCTGGCGATGAAGGTGAGTCGCACCGTCGTGCGCGAGGCGGTGGCCGCACTCAAGGCACGCGGGCTCGTCACGACGCGGCAGGGCTCGGGCGCGTTCGTGGCCGAGGAGCCGGTCCGCCGCACATTCAAGCTCGACCCGGAACTGCTGCGTTCGCTCGACTCGGTCGTTGGCGTCCTGGAACTGCGGCTGGCGGTCGAGACCGAGGCTGCCGGATTGGCGGCCGCACGCGCGACGCCCGCGGGCCGGCGCGCGGTTCGGGACGCACATGCGCACCTGGAGGCGACGCTCGGCAGGGGGGCGTCGGGCGCGGACGAGGATTTTGCCTGCCACATGGCGATTGCCGACGCGACGGGCAATCCGCACTTCGCGGAGTTCCTGCGCTTCCTCGGCACCGTCGTGATTCCGCGCCGCGATCCGCGCGTGTGGGACATGGCGGCGGGCAGGCGCGAGGAATATCTGGGTCGCATCCGAGTCGAACATGCGCGCATTGTCGATGCCATTCTGGCGCGCGATGCCGAGGCCGCGCGCGCGGCGATGCGCGAGCACCTCCATCGTGCCGCCCAGCGCTATCGCCAGTTCGCCGGGGCCGCCCGCAAGCCCGCCGGAAAGCGCGCCGCCGGCGCTTGACTTCGCCCGGTTTGGGCCTTAAACGACCCCCCGGTTCGGCGGCGTAGCTCAGTGGTAGAGCAGGGGAATCATAATCCCTTGGTCGGGGGTTCAA
>JAYRKO010000503.1:0-2612 GCA_041905745.1 Tagaea sp.
CGACCTTCTCGACGATGCCGCCCATCGTCTCCAGGCCCAGCGACAGCGGCAGCACGTCCAGGAGCAGCGTGTCGGAACCGGCGGTCAACGCCTCGGCCTGCAGGGCCGCCCCTACTGCCACGACCTCGTCCGGGTCGATGTCGGCAAGCGGCGGCCGGCCGAAGAAGTCCGCCACGCGCGCGCGCACCAGCGGCACGCGCGTCGAACCGCCGACGAGCACGATGCCGCCCAGATCCTTCGCCTCGACGCCCGCATCCTCCAGCACGCCCGCGCAGATCGCGATCGTGCGCGCGACGAACGGCTCGATCAGGCTCTCCAGCGTCGCGCGGTCGAGCGTGTGGTCGCTGTCGCCCGAATCGAGCATCAGCGCGCCATCCCATTCGTCCTTGTCGGACAGGCATTCCTTCGCGAGGCGTGCGGCGGCGAGCGCCTGCTTGGTTTCCTCGCGCGTCACCTCGCCGCCACGCTCGGCAAGGAAACGCTGCGCGACCGCCTGGTCGAAATCGTCGCCGCCCAGTGCGGCGTCGCCGCCGGTGGCCAGAACCTGGAAGACGCCCTTTTCGAGGCGCAGCAGCGAGAAATCGAACGTGCCGCCGCCCAAATCGTAGACCGCGTAGAGCCCTTCGGACTTGCTGTCGAGCCCGTAGGCGAGTGCGGCCGCCGTCGGCTCCGCCACGAGGCGCAGCACTTCGAGCCCCGCGATGCGCGCGGCGTCGCGCGTGGCGGTGCGCGCCGCGTCGTCGAAATAGGCAGGCACGGTCACGACCGCGCGGTCGACGTTGCGGCCCAGCGCCAGTTCCGCGCGTTCCTTGACCGCGCGCAGGATGTCGGCGCTGATCTCGACCGGCGTCAGCAGCCGTTCGCCGATCTTGAGGCGCGCCATGCCGCCCTCGGCCGGGGGACCGAGTTCGTAGGGGAGCTTCGTGCCCAGCGTCTTCAGCTCGTCGACGCCGCGCCCCATCAGGCGCTTGATCGACGAGACGACGATCTCGGGCCGGTCGAGGATCTGCCGGCGCGCGATCTCGCCCACCAGCGGCCCGCCTTCGTCCGGATAGGCGACGACCGAGGGAACGAGGCCCGAGCCGCGCACGTCGCGCACGACCTCGACCTTCTGCTCGCGCGAGATCGCGACGACCGAATTGGTGGTGCCGAGATCGATGCCGACCGCGAGGCCCTTCTCGTTCTCGTGCGGCAGCGGCGTTTCGCCGGGCTCGTGGATCTGGAGAAGCATCAGGCGCGCCCCGCGGCGGCCAGACGCGCGCGCCGGCCGCGCGCCTCCTCGCCGAGCTTGACGAGATATTTGAGCCGCAATGTCTCGATCCGCGCGGCCGAAAGGTCACCGCGCGCGAAGGCAGCGGCGATGGCGGCGACGGCGGCCTTCGCGTCCTCGCGCGCCTGCGCCGCAAGTGCTTCGACCGAAGCGGCATCGTCCGCCTCGAACAGCGCCTCGCGCCGTTCCATCTGCTCGTCGAGCAGGCCCGCATCGTGGATCGTGTGGGCGCCCTCGCCCTCGATCGGCGCGCCGGCGATCTTCAGGAGATACGTCGCGCGCGCCAGCGGGTCCTTCAGCGTCTCGTAGGCCTCGTTGAAGGCGACGGCCTGGCTCTGCGAGATCTGCCGCGCCTTGGGCGAGGCGCCGGCGAAACGGTCGGGATGGAGCTGGCGCTGGAAGCCGAAATAGAGCTGTTCGAGCACGGGCACCTTCAGGTCGAACGCGCGCGGCAGGCCCAGACGCGCGAAATGGTCGATGGGTGCTGGCGGCTGCACCGCCTTGCACGTCGCGCAGAACAGCGAAGCCGGGTCGACCGGCCCCCGGCACGACCAGCACGCCGCCAGCGCCGCCGCCTGGGCGGCGGCCGGGTCGACGCCGGCGGTACGGGGCATGTCGTTCATGGGTCGGGCGGGGCCTTCAAACGGTTCGACGGTCGGCCTTCTAGCGCGGGCCGACCGTCGGGGAAAGCGTCAAAAAACGGCGGGAATCTCAGATGTGGAAGCTTTCCCCGCAGCCGCACCGGCCCTTCTCGTTCGGGTTCCGGAAAACGAAGCCGGACTGGAGCTTTTCCTCGACGAAATCCATCTCGGTGCCGAACACGAACATCGACGCCTTGGGGTCGATGAAGATCGCGATTCCGGGCGTCGGCTCGACGACCTCGTCGCCCGGCCCCTTCGCGTCGGCGTATTCGAGGGTGTAGGTCAGGCCCGAGCAGCCGCGCGTGCGCACGCCCACGCGAACGCCCGCCGAGGGCTTGCCGCGCTTGTCGAGCAGCGCCTTGACGCGCTCGATGGCGGCCGGCGTCACGGAGATCGGCGGCGGGCGCGGACGCGCCGGGCGCTTGGGAGCGGCAGGGGTCGCTGCGGTCGGTTCGCTCACGGTCTTCGGCTCCTTCAGGTCCGCTTCTTGCGGTAGTCATCGATCGCCGCCTTGATCGCGTCCTCGGCCAGGACCGAGCAGTGGATCTTCACCGGCGGCAGCGCCAGATGCTTGGCGATGTCGGTGTTCTTGATCGAGGCCGCTTCGTCGACCGTCTTGCCCTTGACCCATTCGGTCACGAGCGAGGACGACGCGATCGCCGAACCGCAGCCGAAGGTCTTGAACTTCGCGTCCTCGATGA
>JAYRKO010000010.1:0-14691 GCA_041905745.1 Tagaea sp.
ACACCGCTTCGCCCCGCTTCGCCGCGGCAGCGTCCGTGCTGCGCTTGGAAAGCGAAAGCACGTATTCCGCCACGTCGCCGATCTGCTTGGCGTCGAGCACGCCGTCGGCTCCGAAGCGCGGCATCTGCGAAAGGCGCGACTTGTCGTTGGCGTTGCGCACCCCGTACTGGATCGTCGTGTAGATCTCGTCGAGCGAACCGCCCCAGATCCAGTTGTCGTCGACGAGGTTTGGGAAGCCCTTGGCGCCGGCACCGCCCGCGCCGTGGCAAGGCGCGCACTGGACGCCGAAGGCCGAACGGCCGCCCGCCATCGCGTATCCCCGCAAATCGGCCGACTTGCGGATATCGTCGAGCGAAGTCGCCGCTATCTTCGTCAGCATCGGAGCCTGCGCCTTCTGCGCGGCGGCCATCTCCTGCACGATCTCTTCGCGCATCGTCCAGCCCAACACACCCTTCGTATGGCCGGAAAGCGTCGGCCAGGCGGGATAGAGGACGAAATACGCGAGCGACCAGACGATCGTCGCGTAGTAGCTGTAGAGCCACCATTTCGGCAGCGGCGTATTCAGTTCCTTGATGCCGTCCCATTCGTGGCCGGTCGTGTCCGTGCCCGTGATGGCATCCTTTTCGATCTTGGTCGGCATTGTCGTGCGCTCCCCTCGGCGCTCAGGTCCGGTTCTCGTCGTTGAACGGAATGTTCGCCTGTCTGTCCATGTGCGACTTGCGCGACGGCCAGAAAACCCACGCGAGCATCCCGACGAAAAACAGGAAGAACCAGACGGTCGAAACCGTCCCCAGAACTTGGCTCAATTGCATCGGATCCATGGCGTCGCCCTCCTACTGCCGGAGTTGTTCGGGCTTGACGTTGCGGAAATCGACGAGCGTGCCGAGCATCTGGAGATATGCGATCACCGCATCCAGCTCGGTTACCTTCCCCGGGTCGCCGTCGAAGGTCGAAACGACGGCCTTCGGGTAGCGCTTCATAAGCCCCGCCGTATCGGCATCGGGGTTCTTCTGCGCTTCGAGGTCGGCCTTCGCGTTCGAGATCATTTCGTCGCTGTACGGAACGCCGATGAGCTTGAGCGTACGCAGATGCGCCTCGATATCCGAATAGTCGAGTGCGCGATCCGCCATGAACGCATAAGCCGGCATGATCGATTCCGGCACGACGGCGCGGGGATCGATCATGTGCGCCTTGTGCCAGGCGTCGGAGTACTTGCCGCCGACGCGCGCCAGATCGGGCCCGTTGCGCTTGGAGCCCCACTGGAACGGATGGTCGTACATCGATTCCGCCGCGAGGCTGTAGTGACCGTAGCGCTCGATCTCGTCGCGGAACGGGCGGATCTGTTGGCTATGGCACACGTAGCAACCTTCGCGCACGTAGATGTTGCGCCCGGCGAGTTCCAGCGGCGAATAGGGCCTGACCCCTTCGACGCGCTCGATCGTCTGCTCGATCGTGAAAAGCGGAACGATCTGCACGAGGCCGCCGATCGCGACCGTGATCAGCGTGCAGATCGCGAGCAGAACGACGTTCTTCTCGAGGATTGCGTGATTGAAGGACATGACTCGTCCCCTCCTCTCAAGCCGCCGCGGTCGCGGCCGCGGTACGCGCGGGCGCCACCGAGGTGACCGTCTTCCAGAGATTGACAACCATGATGAGCGCGCCGACGAGATACAGCAGGCCGCCCATCAGACGGATCACGTAGAACGGGTGCATGGCGGCGACCGTTTCGCCGAACGAGTACTGCAGGAAGCCATACTCGTCGTAGGCCCGCCACATCAGGCCCTGCATGATGCCCGACACCCACATCGACGTGATGTAGAGCACGATGCCCAGCGTAGCGATCCAGAAGTGCCACGCGACGAGACGCTGCGAATAGAGCCCCTCGCGGCGCCACAGCTGCGGGACCATCCAGTAGAGCATGCCGAACGTGATGAAACCGACCCAGCCCATCGCGCCCGAGTGCACGTGACCGACCGTCCAGTCCGTATAATGCGAAAGCGCGTTCACGGCCTTTACCGACATCATCGGCCCTTCGAATGTCGACATGCCGTAGAACGCGACTGCCGTCACCGAGAAGCGCAGCGAAGCGTCCGTTCGCAGCTTGTCCCACGCGCCCGACAGCGTCATCAGACCGTTGATCATGCCGCCCCAGGACGGCATCCACAGCATGACCGAGAACGTCATGCCGAGCGTCTGCGCCCAGTCAGGCAGCGAGGTGTAGTGGAGGTGGTGCGGACCGGCCCAGATGTATAGGAACACCAGCGACCAGAAGTGCACGATCGACAGCCGGTAGGAATAGACCGGACGGCCTGCCGCCTTCGGGATGAAATAGTACATCATGCCGAGGAATGCCGCGGTCAGGAAGAAGCCGACCGCGTTGTGGCCGTACCACCATTGGATCATGGCGTCCTGGACGCCACCCGGAACCGTGTAGCTCTTCCATCCCGTCCACGACACCGGCACCTGAACGTTGTTGCCCAGATGCAGCATCGCGACGGTGATGATGAAGGACAGGATGAACCAGTTGGCGACGTAGATGTGCTCTTCCTCGCGCTTGATCAGCGTGCCGGCGAAGACGATCAGGTAGAGAACCCAGACGATCGTGAGCCAGAGGTCGACGAACCACTCGGGCTCGGCGTACTCCTTGCCCGACGTCACGCCCAGAGCGTAGCCGAGGGCGGCCATCACGATGAAGAGCTGATAGCCCCAGAAGACGCACCAGGCGCCGAGGGGACCGAGGAAAAGGCGCGTCCGGCACGTCCGCTGGACGATGTAGAACGACGCCGCGATCATCGCGTTGCCGCCGAAGGCGAAGATCACCGCCGACGTGTGCACGGGCCGGAGTCGGCCGAAGCTTGTCCATTCCAGCCCCAGATTCATCACCGGAAAGGCAAGCTGGGAGGCAATCAGGTTGCCCATTAGGAACCCGACGACGCCCCAGAAGATCGTCGCGACGACCCCGGCCCGGACGACGTCGTCGATGTACTGCGGCGCAGCGGCGCTGCGCGCAGGCGCACTTGCCCCGTAGTCGCTGCCGACTGCGGCGGAAACGGATGCCATGGGACCCCCTTCGTGATTTACTTGGTGCACTGCCGACTCTACTGCACTGCACTATGGTTACATCGGCAACCTAGCTCATTGACACAAATCAAAGCACGGGGTGCCGATCCGGTGCGACAAAATGGCCGCCGTCAGGAGGAAGGAAATGCCCCAAGACGTACCCGTATTCTCCGGACCGACGCCTTATATCCGCCGTGCGGCGCTCGATCGGCCTTGGGTGTGGCTTGCCCGCGGTTGGGCGGATTTTCAGGCCGCACCCAAAGTAAGTCTGACATATGGCGTGGGCTTTGTCGTCGCCGGTTTCGCCATCGCGGTGTTCCTGCTGGCAAACGAATCGTTCTACCTGATGCTTCCGTTGGCCGCCGGGTTTCTTCTTCTGGCACCGCTACTTGCGGTTGGCCTTTACGAAACCAGCCGAAGAATCGGCACTGGCCAGACGCCGAGTGCGGCGGCGGCGTTCGGTGCGTTCCGCGCCAATCCCGAGCACATGGCGTACATGGGCTTCGTCTTGATGCTTATCAATCTGTTCTGGACGCGCATGGCGATGCTGATCTTCGCGCTGTTCTTCGGCTCGCCCCGCGGCACCCTGCGCGACCTGGTCGACATGACGCTGTTTTCCACCCAGTCCCTTCCCTTCCTCGTCGTCGGAACAGCGGTCGGATTCGTGCTTGCGGCTGCGGTGTTCGCGATCTCGGCCGTCTCGATCCCGATGCTGCTCGATCGCCCGCAAACGCCGGTCTGGGTCGCGATCGCGACGTCGTTCGTGGCGGTCCGCACGAACTTCAAGCCGATGGCGCTGTGGGCAGCGCTCATCTGCGCCTTCACGGGCTTCGGAATGATCCCGATGTTCCTGGGGCTGATCGTGACGATGCCGCTCATCGGGCACGCCACCTGGCATTGCTACAAGGACATCGTCGACGTCCGCGAGCCTAACTGAGTGTACGCCACGCGATCGCGGCCAATGCCGCGGCATTGAAGACGAGAACGAACGGCGCGATCGCACCCATCGCGCTCTTCCAGCGGCGCGCGGCCATGGCACCGGCAAACTGCACGATCAGGAGCGCCGGTAGCGTCCCCAGCGCGAACCCGGCCGTCGCCACGGCACCGCTTGCCGCACTCCCGCTTCCGGCTGCCGCCGCCAGTGCCCCGTAGAGCAAACCGCAAGGCAGGAAGCCGAGCGCCACGCCGAGGAGATAGCCGCGCGCGCCGGTCGGCTCCGCAAGCAGCGGCCGCACGCGCGACGAAAGCCAGACGCCGAAGCGCCCCGGTACGCCGGGTGCCTTGCCGAAGGCCTGCAGAAGGAACATCGCCGCGGCCAAGGCGAGAAATCCCGCCAGCACGAAACGCAGGCCCGGGACGGCAGCAATGGCACCGCCGAGGGTTCCCAGAATCGCGCCGAGCACCACGTAGGTGGTCGCACGCCCGAGGTGATAGGGCACCAGCAGATATCCGCCCAAGCGTTCGAGCGCAGCACCCTTTTCGCGCGCAAGCGACTGCGCCACGACGAATGGCCCGCACATGATCGCGCAATGAAGAAATCCGCCCACGAAGCCCGTCGAAAGCAAGGCGGCGAAAAGCCCCGGCATGTCGCCGGCGCCGGTCAACGCCAGATCCGTGGGATGGTCGAGCATTCGTCGTTAATCGCAGCCGCGCGCCGGTCGAGTCAACGCGACACTTGCGCCTGCACCTTTCGTCTCAGGTTCCGCAGAAAGTCGCATGGACGACTTCATCCGGCCGCGGCGGCATCGCGTACGTGGTGTCTTCGTGCCTTTCGTCGAACGGGCTTGCGAGCACTCCAAGCAGCCGTTCCAGTTCCGACAGATCACCGTCGGCCTCGGCCGATTTCAGCGCCGCCTCGACGCGATGGTTTCGCGGAATGACGGCCGGATTGACCTTCAGCATGGTCGATTGCAGAGCCGAAGCACCCTGCCCTTCCGCCGAGATGCGGCGACGCCACCGTTCGAGCCATTCGCCGACCGCACCCTGATCCGAAAACAGGCTGCGGAATGCTTCTTCCCTCCGGGCGTCATTCGCGTCCGGGACCCGCGATAGGCGACGGAATGCGAGCGTGAAGTCGCTGCCGTTTTCCGCCATCAGTTCGAGGAGTTGCGACAGGATGTCCGCATCGTCTTCGTGCGGGGCGCCAAATCCGAGCTTGGCCCGCATCCTGTCGAGATAGTCGGCCTCGAACAGTCCGGGGAACCTGTCGATCGCCGACTGCGCGATTTCGAGCGACGCCGCCTGCGTCTCGCCCAGCAGCGGCAGCAGGGATTCGGCCAGCTTCGCCAAGTTCCAGTGCGCGATCGTCGGCTGGTTTCCGTAGGCGTAACGGCCCTGCTGGTCGATCGAACTGTAGACGGTCCCGGGATGGTAGGCGTCCATGAAGGCGCAAGGCCCGTAATCGATCGTTTCGCCCGCGACGGACACGTTGTCGGTGTTCATCACACCGTGGATAAAGCCCACACTCTGCCAACGCGCGACCAGCGCCGCCGTCCGCGCGACGACCGCTTCGAGCAGCGCGCCATATCGGTTCGGTGCGCCGGCGACATCGACGCCGGTTCGCGCAATCACGTAGTCGCCGAGTTCCCTCAGCGCGTCGACGTCGCTCCGTGCGGCGAAGTACTGGAAGGTTCCGATCCTGACATGGCCGCGCGCCACACGCGCGAGCACGGCCCCGGGAAGGATCGTCTCGCGGAAGACCGGCTCCCCCGTCGTGACGGCTGCGAGCACGCGCGTCGTTGGGATGCCGAGCGCCGCCATTCCCTCGCTGACGATCAGTTCGCGCAGCACCGGCCCGATAGCCGCGCGCCCGTCGCCCGATCTTGAAAACGGTGTCCGGCCGGAGCCCTTGAGCTGGATATCGTAGCGAACCCCGTCGCGGCCGATCACTTCGCCGAGCAGCAGCGCCCGGCCGTCGCCGAGCTGGGGCACGAAATGGCCGAACTGGTGCCCGGCATAGGCGAGCGCGATCGACGCGGCTCCGTCGGGGACGACGTTGCCCGCGATCGTCGCGATGCCTGCATCGCTTGCGAGCCAATCCGCGTCGATGCCCAGAAGCGCCGCGAGCGGCCGGTTCACGTGCAGCGATCGCGGTGCCGCAACCGGCGTCGGCGAAAGCCGCGCGTAAAAGCGCTCGGGCAAGCGCGTGTAGCTGTTGTCGAACTGGATCGGCCGGCCAACGGCCGGGGCGGCATCGGGGGGCGACATGGGCCCAATCTACGTCAGACGAACCGTCGACGCGATGTACGAAAGCCCACGATCAGGAAAGGGGGATTTCCTCGACGCGATGGCAGGCGACCAACCGCCCGTCGACGTTGCGCGGCTCCGGCCGGTTCTGGGCGCATGCATCTTTGGCGAACGGGCAGCGCGTCCGGAAGCTGCAGCCCGACGGGGGCGAAAGCGGCGAGGGAATTTCGCCCGTCAGCACGGCACGCTCGCCGCGCTTGTCGGTCCGCACGCTTGGCGTCGCCGCGAGAAGTGCGCGCGTATAGGGATGGCGTGGCCGCTCGAAGACGAGATCCTTCGGCCCCTGCTCCACCGGCCGCCCCAGATAGAGGACGAGCACCTCGTCCGAGATGTGGCGGACGACAGAGAGATCGTGGCTGATGAAGAGATAAGCGAGCCCGAACTCCTGCTGGAGATCGAGCATCAGGTTCAGCACCTGCGCCTGGATCGAAATGTCGAGCGCCGAAACGGGTTCGTCCGCAACGACGAGCTTTGGGCGCAGCATCAGCGCGCGCGCGATCGCGATGCGCTGGCGCTGTCCGCCCGAGAACATGTGCGGATAACGGTCGCGATGTTCCGGGCGCAGGCCGACCTTCGCCAGCATCTGCCCGACGGCATCGAGACGGTCGGACGGCGTCATGTCCGTGTTGATGAAGAGCGGCTCCGCGAGGATGTCGCCGACCGTCTTTCGGGGGTTGAGCGAACCGAACGGGTTCTGGAACACCATCTGGACGGTACGGCGCATCGCCCGGATGTCGGCCTCGGCCGCACCCGCCATGTCCTTGCCATCGACAATCAGCCGACCACTCGTTGGCGGTTCGATCATCGTGACGAGACGCGCCAGCGTCGACTTGCCCGATCCGCTTTCTCCGACGACAGCGAGCGTACGCCCCTGCGTCATCCGGAACGACACGCCGTCGAGTGCCCGCAGCGTCTTCGCTTCGCGGAACATCCCGCCGCCGACCGGGTAGTAGCGGGTCAGGCCTTCGGATTCGACCGCAAGATCGCTCATGCCGCAGCCGTCCCGAGCGGATGGTGGCAACGCACCTTTCCGCCACTGTCCTGCTCGAGTTTCGGGGCGACGCTCACGCAATCGGGCTGCACGTACTTGCAGCGGGGATTGAAAAGACAGCCTGTCGGCCGATCGGCGATGCCGGGGACCATCCCGGGAATCGTCGGCAGCCGCGCCTTGCTGGCCCCGCCCGCTTGGTGCGCACGCTCCGGCAAGGCATCCAGCAGCGCCGCCGTATAGGGATGGTGCGGCGCGCCGAAGAGCCGCGCGGCGGCGCGTTCTTCGACGGCAACGCCGGAATACATGACCTGGATGCGGTGCGCCGTTTCCGCCACTACACCCATGTCGTGCGTGATCAGCACCATGGCCATGCCGCGCTGGCGCTGGAGCTGGGCCAGCAGATCCATGATCTGGGCCTGGATGGTCACGTCGAGCGCCGTCGTGGGCTCGTCCGCGATCAGCAGGCGCGGGTTGCATGCGATGGCCATCGCGATCATCACGCGTTGGCTCATGCCGCCGGAGAGCTGGTGCGGGAATGCGGACAGGCGCGTCTCCGGCGCCGGGATGCCCACCTGTGCGAGCAGTTCGATCGAGCGCGCGCGGCGACTTTCCTTCGTCCCGCCTTCGTGGACTTTCAAGGCCTCGGCGATCTGGAAGCCCACCGTAAAGCACGGATTGAGGCTCGTCATGGGCTCCTGGAAAATCATCGCGATGTCGCGGCCCATCAATTTGCGCCGCTCGCGCGGCGCCATCGTCATCAGGTCGCGGCCGTCGAAGCGCATCACGTCCGCATGCACCCGTCCGGGCCATGCGATCAGCCCCATGACGGCGAGCATCGAAACGCTCTTGCCCGAGCCGCTCTCCCCGACCACGCCCAGCACCTCGCCGGCGTTGACGTCGAGATCGACGCCGTCGACCGCCTTGAAGCGGCCGCCGCCCGTCTGGAACTCGACGCTGAGGTTTCTGATTTCGAGCAGGCCCATGTCGCTACCGCTTGAGCTTCGGATCGAGCGCGTCGCGCAATCCGTCGCCCAGAAGATTGAAGGCGAGAACCGCGATCAGGATCGCGAGCCCCGGGAACGTGACCACCCACCATGCGCGCAGCACGAACTCGCGCGCGTCGGCAAGCATCGTGCCCCACTCCGGCGACGGCGGCTGCGCGCCGAGACCGAGGAAGCCGAGCGCCGCCGCATCGAGGATCGCGGTCGAAACGCCGAGCGAGGCCTGCACGATGAGCGGCGCCGCGCAGTTCGGCAGCACGACGACGAACATGAGCCGCAGCGTGCGCGCGCCCACAGTCCGCGATGCCGTCACGTAATCCTTCGGCAGTTCGCCGATGACCGTGGCGCGCGTGATCCGGACATAGTGCGGCAGCACGACGACCGTGACCGCCAGCATCGCGTTCATCAGCCCGGGCCCGAGGATGGCGACAATGGACAGCGCGAGAAGCAGGCTCGGCAGCGTAAGGATGATGTCCATCAGGCGCATGATCGCGAAATCGACCACACCGCGCGAAAACGCGGCCACCAGCCCCAGCGCGATGCCGAGAACCAGCGAGATGGCCACGACGCTGATTCCGATCGAAAGCGAAAGCCGCGCCCCGTGGATCAGGCGCGAAAGGATGTCGCGGCCAATCGCATCCGTCCCCAACGGATAGGCAAGGCTGCCGCCCGCCTGCCAGAAAGGCGGCTTCAGGAAGGCAGTGCTGTCGGTCAGATAGGGCGAATGGGGTGCGAGCACGTCGGCGAAGACCGCGACGAACATCAGGACGGCGATCGTCACAAGCCCGGCAACCGCGCCGTGATTGGCGCTGAAATTCGTCCAGAATTCGCGCAGCGGATGGGGCGGTGCCCGCTTGATCGCGGGTGCGGCGGGCGCCGTCATTTGCCGCCTCCCCGCGCGTGGCGGATGCGCGGATTGATGAGGCCATAGAGCAGATCGACGATTATATTGACGGTCATCACCAGCGTGCCGATCAGCAGCGCCCCGCCCTGCAGGACGGGGTAATCGCGGCGGTTGATCGCCTCGATGAGCCACTTGCCGACGCCGGGCCACGAGAAAATGGTCTCGGTAAGGATCGCGCCGGTGAAGAGGACGCCGACCTGGAGCCCGATGACCGTCACCACCGGGATCAGCGCATTGCGCAGCGCATGCAGCGAGATGACGCGCAGCGGCGACAGGCCCTTCGCGCGCGCCGTGCGGATATAGTCTTCGCCAAGTACTTCGAGCATCGCGGAACGCGTCATCCGGGCGATGACCGCGAGCGGAACCGTCCCGAGCACGATCGTCGGCAGGATCAGGTGCGAAACGGCCGATGCAAAGGCGCCCTTCTCGTCCGACAGCAGTGTGTCGATCACGAGGAAGCCGGTCTTCGGTTCGATGAAATACTGCACGGCAAGCCGCCCGGAGACCGGCGTCAGACCGAGTTGCACCGAAAACAGGAGAATGAGGAGCAGACCCCACCAGAAGATCGGCATCGAATAGCCGGCAAGGCTGACGCCCATGATGCCGTGATCGAAAATCGAATTTCGTCGGACCGCCGCAATGATGCCGGCCGGCAGGCCGATGCATACCGCAAACATCACCGCGCAGAACCCGAGTTCGATCGTCGCCGGGAAGAGCGCCACGAACTCCGAGATCACCGGCTCGTGCGTGATGACCGAACGGCCAAGATCGCCCTGAAGAACGCGGCCGATATAGAGCCCGTACTGGACGATGACCGGCTTGTCGAAGCCGTAGGCCGCCCGAAGCTGGGCATGGCGCACGGGATCGATCCCGCGCTCGCCGGCGAGGGTTTCGATCGGATCGCCCGGAATGAGGCGGATGAGAAGGAAGACCATCAGCGTGATCCCGATGAAGGTCGGGATCAGAAGGCTGACGCGGGTCAGGATGAAACGGAGCATCGTCGAAGGAAATCCCGGGACCCGTCCGGTTCGCGGACGGGTCCCGGCGACTTACGTCACTTCATGTCCACGCCGTAGAACGTGTGCCGCCCGAAGGGCGACAGCTTGAAGTCCACGACTTCCTTGCGGACCGGCTTGTACTGCACCGAGTGCGCAACGACGAACCAGGGGGCTTCCTCGTGGAAGATCACCTGGGCCTTCTTGTACAGGTCGGTACGCTTGGCCTGGTCGGACACGCGCTTGGCTTCGAGGGTCAAGGCTTCGAAGTCCTTGTTGCACCACTTGGCGATGTTGGACCCGCCCGGCTTGCTGGCTTCGCAGCCGAGCAGGA
Source organism: Tagaea sp. (assembly GCA_041905745.1). GTDB lineage: Bacteria > Pseudomonadota > Alphaproteobacteria > CACIAM-22H2 > CACIAM-22H2 > Tagaea. The sequence goes on from JAYRKO010000010.1 coordinate 10,532, forward strand.
CCTGGAGGAAGTTGTCCGGGTCGCCATTGTCGCCCGTCCAGCCGAGCTGGGCGGTCAGGTGTTCGCCCTGCTGGGCGCGCTTGCGGTACTCGCCCCATTCGTAGGAGACGATGTTCGCCTTGACGCCGAGCTTCGCGAGATCCGCCTGCATCAGTTCGGCGATGCGGCGGGCGTTGGGGTTGTACGGACGCTGGACCGGCATCGCCCACAGGTCCGTCTCGAAGCCGTTGGGATAGCCGGCTGCGGCAAGCAGTTTCTTGGCACCCTCGACGTCGTACGGATAGTCCTTGATGTCGGTGTTGTACGACCAGATGGTCGGCGGGATCGGGTTGGTCGCCGGCACGCCGGAACCGAGGAACACCGCATCGACGATCGCCTTCTTGTTGATGCCCATGTTGAGGGCCTGGCGAACGCGCTTGTCGTCGAACGGCTTCTTCTGCGTGTTGTAGGCGAGATAGCCGACATTGAGGCCGGGCTGCTCGAGGACCGTCACGTTCGGGTCCTTGCGCATCGCCTCGAGGTCCGCCGGGTTCGGGTACGGCATCACGTGGCATTCGCCCTTCTGGACCTTGGCCCAGCGGACGGACGCGTCAGGCGTGATCGAGAAGATCAGGTCGTCGATCTTCGCGCGGCCGCCCCAGAACTGGTCGAACGCCTTGTAGCGGATGACCGAGTCCTTGACGTACTGCAGCAGATAGAACGGGCCGGTGCCGACCGGCTCCTGGTCCATCTTCTCGGGCGTGCCCGCCTTCAGCATCGCGTCGGCATATTCCTTCGAGATAATGCCGGCATATTCCATCGCGAAGTCCGACAGGAACGGCGCTTCGGGCGCGTTCAGCGTGATGCGCACCGTGTAGTCGTCGAGCTTCTCGACCGTTTTGAGCAGCTTGGGCATGCCCATGTCGATGAAGTAGCTGTGGTTCTCCGAGGTCACCTTGAAATACGGGTTCTCGGGCTTCCACTGACGCTCGATCGAGAAGATGATGTCGTCGGCGTTGAAATCGCGCGTCGGCTTGTAGTTGGCGCGATGGTTGTGCCACTTCACGCCCTTGCGCAGATGGAACGTGTAGACGAGACCGTCTGGCGAGATATCCCAGCGCTCGGCGAGGCCCGGAACGACGTTCGTCGTCCCGCGCTCGAAATCGACGAGGCGGCTGTAGACCTGGCTGTTCGCGTCAAACGACGTGCCGGTCGTGTTGATCGCCGGATAGAAGTTCTCCGGGCTGCCTTCCGAGCAGTAGACGAGGGTCTTGGCGTTCGCCGATGCCGTCAGGGCGACCGCAAGCGCGGCGGCCGCGGCCAGCCTATCGAAGCGAATTTTCATCTGAACTCCCCAATATGTTTGGACGTCGGCAATGAATCGCCGCCGTCAGGTGGCCGGACTCTAGGGCGTGCCTCCGGCCGCGTCAAACTACGCGTCGCGTCCGGCCGGGGCAGGCTGCGAGCCAGACCAATGGCTTGGCAGCGGTCAGCTCACCGGCAGCAACCCCTGCCCTGCGGCGAAATCGAGAAATGTGTAACGGTTGCGGATGAGCCGTGCCGTGGAAACGGCATGGGCATAAAACTCCGCCGGCCAGCCGAGTTCTTCAGCCCGGGTCGGCGCACCGGCGCGCCGAAGAACATCCGCGAGATCTTGCGCTGAACGGGCGACCTTCGAGATCGCGGCCCGGATTTCAGGCCATTTTTCGTGAAGCCGGGCATTCAACGCATCGACGGACGCTTGTGTCGTTCGCTTGGCGGCGAACTCCTTCCAGCATTCCGCGCCGAGATCGGCACCGAAGATCTTCCGGACTTCGGCTTCGCCCGCCGCGTCGGCATGCAGTTGCGGCCGGTCTTTCTGAAGGCAACGCATCTGCAAGTCCGCCATCGTAAGGGTCGCAACCCCGACCTGCTCCCCGTGGAAGGCGGCAGGCCAACCCGGGTCGCCCATCATGTCGACGAAATGACTGATGAGGTGTTCGCCCTGACTTGCCGGGTGACTGCTGCCGCAGATGGCCGTGCCGAAGCCCGAAAGGAGCAGCGTGCGCACGAGGCTTTCGATCGCCGCGAGATCGCCTTCGACGAGACCCGACGCGGACGCAAATAGGGTCGGCTCGTCTTCCGCGAGAAGATCGAACGGCATGCGCCGGTACGGAAGATCGAACAGGAGATGCGCCAGGAGCCAGTCGGCCTGCGCGGTCGGGCGGCACAGGCTGTCGCCAAGGCCGGAGCGGATCATCCGCTTGGGTGCCGCCGCAAGAATGCCGAGGTCGAAGATCGCAGCCGTTGGTGCGCAGGCAGCCAACGACTTCTTATGGCCGTGCACGGTGATTGCCGCCGTCGTCGACACATAGCCGTTCATCGAAGGTGCCGTTGCAAAAACCGCGTACGGCTTCCCGGCGCGGGCGGCGACATACTTGCAGATGTCGTTGATCGTGCCCGAACCGACGGCGACCAGCGCATCGCATCCCGCCGTCACCGCCTCGACATGCGCGACCGTCTCCATGTCCGCGTGCGGCAGGTCTCCCAGCCGGACATGCGCGACGTGCCGTCGACCGGAAAGTGCCCTGATAAGGCGGGCGCCGAGAATTTCGTGCGTTGTCGGGTCGTCGACGACCGCAACCTTTCCGTCGATCGCGACATCCGAAAGACAGCTCGCCGGATCGGCCGCAATCGATTTTTCGATCACGATCTTGCGTGTCGCGACGCTCAACAAGCCACCGCCGTCCGCATCGGCAAATTTCCCGGCGAGAAGGCGTTCGAGCGTGCGGTCTGTTTTCATGCCCGGAAGCTGGCTGAAGTTACGATCACAATCAATCATAATTTCGTTGCTTAATGAATGAATCTGAATATCAATATGCGCGATTATGCGCAAATCAGGCATTCCCGACGACGACACGACCGAGGCCGACGCTCGCGACGTCCAGCGTCGCAGCCCGATCGCGCGCCGCACGCTCCTGCGCCGCGAACTCATTGCGCGCGGCGCCATTTCTGTCGCTGAACTCAGCGACGTACTCGGCGCATCGAGCGCGACGATCCGGCGCGATCTCAACGCCCTCGCACAGGAAGGATTCGTCGTGCGCAGTCACGGCGGGGCGGCCGCGCGCACGCTCCACCCCGCCGAGGAAGCCTTTGCGGTTCGCGAGCGAAAGGACGTGCCTGAAAAGGTCGCGGTTGCGCGCGCGACCGCCGCAATGATCCAGTCCGGGCAGACGATCTTCCTCAACGACGGCTCGACCGCCGCGGCCCTCGCGCGCGAACTCGCGACCGCCGATATGGAACTTTTCGTCGTGGCGACTGCGGTGAACGTCGCGCACGTCCTGGCCGACAATCCCCGCTTTTCGGTCTGCCTGCTCGGCGGTTTCGTTCGCCGGACGTCGCTTGCGACGAGCGGGCCGTTCGCCGAAGCGATGCTCGACCGCTTCAACGCCGATCTCGCCGTCATTTCCTCGGACGGGTTCAGCGTCGAGGAAGGGATGAGCTTCACCAACGCCGAAGATGCGCATCTTGCGCTCAAGATGGCGACGCGCGCACGGCGCTGCGTTGCGATGCTCACGAGTTCCAAGTTCGGCAAGAACGCGCGGATGTCGGGCGTACCGACCGCCGAGATCGACACGATCGTCACCGACGCCATTCCCGCCCAGATCAAGGGCACGCTCGGCAGCGCCGGCGTCGAAGTCGTCGAGGCACGCGTCGACGCCCAGCCACCCCGGTCCGCGCGATGATCGGGAAAGTACCGCCGACGGCCGCAGAGCGCCTCGCGGCCCTCGATTTCTGGCCGTCGGTGCCTGCCATCGAACCCATTGCCGGCGGCCGGACGAACGAGAACTTCCGGGTGCGTGCCGGTGGTCGGCTCTATTTCGCGCGCGTCGGGCAGGATCTTCCCCACCACCGCATCAGTCGCGCGAACGAACTCCGTTGCCTCACGCTTGCATCCGAAGCCGGCGTGGCGCCACGCGTCCTGTTCGCCGGGACCGGTCTGCTCGTGACCGAATATTTCGAAGGTCGTACGCTCGTGCAGGGCGATCTGGTCGACGATGACACGCTGGCCCGACTGGGCGTGGCCCTGCGCCGCCTCTGGTCCGCTACGGCGCCTGCCGACCTGCCGGCATTCGATCCCGTCGACATTTGCCAAGGCTATGTCGATGCCCTTCCCGCCGGAACGCACGACACGCGGCGAC
>JAYRKO010000504.1:0-2605 GCA_041905745.1 Tagaea sp.
TCGAACGAATAGCCCAGATGGAACGGCCATTCGGCGCCCACGATGCGTTCGTTGGCGTTGAGGAGCTTTCCGTCGGCCGGGTTTTCGCGCGCGGGCATCCGCTCGAACGGCACGAAGCCGGTCCAGCCCACGTCGTCCGCCCAGCCGCGATAGGGCAGCGGCGAGGGCGCACCCGCGCGCACCGGCACCGCGCCGACCGTGCGCTGGCCTATCGTGCCGTTCGTGTCGGCGTAGACCATGTTCTGCACGGGACCGAGCCATTCGCGCGTCGCGGCGACCGCCTCGGCCGCGTCCTTGGCGCGGTTGACGCGCATCAGCGCCTGCGCGGTGCGGTCGGGTGCGAACATGAAGGGCAGCGACAGCGCCAGCACGTGCCCGTCGCCCGCCGTCGTGCGCGCGATCGGATCGACGTCGGAGATGACGGCCCCGTGGCGCGTGGCGCGCACGACCAGCGTTTCGGGGCGCTGCCCTCGCGCCTGCACGATTTCCTCGCGCGTCTCGAAGGGCCGCGTGCCGCCCGGCGCGACGTAGCGGCCCGCATCCTGCGGATCGACGCGTTCGAGATAGAGATCGGCCGCCGCCGCGTTCGTCGTCGTGAAGCCCCACGCGAGCCGCCCGTTGTGACCGAGCACGAGGGCCGGGGCGCCCGGTGCCGTGGCGCCGGCATAGAGCGCACCCGGCGCTTCGAGGCGCGCGAGATACCAGATGCCGGGCGCGCCGAGATTGAGGTGCGGATCGTTGGCGAGGATCGGCTTGCCGCTGGCCGTGCGCGTGCCCGAGACGACCCATTCGTTCGACGCGCCCTCGCTCGCGGCGGGCAGTGCGTCGGCCAATGCGGCGGCGAGTTGCTTCAGCGACGCGTCCGCCGGCGCGAAGGACACGGGCCCGCCGTCCTGCGGCCACAGCGCGTCGAACAAGGCGGGCGTGAGTCGGTCGCCGAGCCTTGCGCGCGTCAGCGCGTCGCGCCAGCCGGCGTTGAGCGTCAGGCCCATCAGCTGGCCCCACAGCAGCGTGTGCCAACCCTCCCAGCGTTCGGGGCGGTGGCCCAGCCACAGGAACTCCACCGGCCACGCAAGCGCGCCGCGCGCGGCGAGGCTGGCGTTGGCGCCGGCGGCGTAGGCGTCGGCCTGCGCGCGCGTGTCGGCATCGGCGATGGCGTAGGCGCGGCGCGCCTCGCGCGGCAGACCCAGCACGCGGTTGAACCGGTCGAGCGGCAGCGCGCGCGGACCCACGACCTCGGCAAGCCGGCCCTGGCCGATGAGCCGCGTGAATTCGAGCTGCACGAGCCGGTCCTGCGCGTGCAGGAAACCCAGTGCGAACCACAGGTCGCGCTCGTTCTGCGCCCAGACATGCGGGATGCCGAAATCGTCGCGCACGATCTCGACCGGGCCGGCAAGCCCCTCGGCGCGCAGCGTGCCTTCGGTCTGCGGGGCCGACGCGCGCAGCAGGGCGAACCCGCCGCCCGCGAGCGCGCCGGCGAGAAGTGCGAGCCCGGCGACCAGTCCGAAGATCCAGCGCAGGGCCCGCATCGGCATCACGCCATGTTGACGATGATGGTTTTCTTCGTCGTGAAGTGCTCGAGCATCGCTTCGAGCGTCGCCTCCTTGCCGAGGCCGGAGGTCTTCACGCCGCCGTAGGAAAGACCGGGCTGCACGACGAGGTTCTGGTTCACCTGCACGAAGCCTGCCTGCAGGCGCCGCGCGCCGTCGAGGGCGGTCTTCAGGTCCTTCGTCCAGATCGTCGCGGCGAGGCCGTACTCGCTGTCGTTGGCGGCGGCGAGCGCCTCCTCGAACGTGTCGAACTTCAGCACCGCCGTGACGGGCCCGAAGATCTCCTCGCGCACGACCTTCGAATCCTTCGGCAGGCCGGTGAAGATCACGGGCCGCACGTAGAGGCCCTTGGCGAGCTTCGCGTCGGCGGGCATGGCCGAGCATTCGTGCGCCGTGCCGCCTTCTTTCTTGCCGGTCGCGATGTAGGCGTTGACCTTCTCGTACTGCTGGCGCGAGACGATCGTGCCGATGTCGGTCGTCTCGTCGAGCGGGTCGCCCATCTTCATCGCGTCGACCTTGGCCTTGAGCGCCGCGACGAACCTGTCGTGGATGCCCCTCTGCACGTACATGCGGCTTGCGGCCGTGCAGCTCTGGCCCTGGCGCGTGAAGCGCATGCCCGCGATGGCGCCGGCCACCGCCTTGTCGAGATCGGCGTCGTCCATGACGATCATCGGGCTCTTGCCGCCCAGTTCGAGCGTCACGGGGATCAGCTTCTCGGCGGCCGCCTTGTAGACGATCTTGCCCGTCTCGACCGAGCCGGTGAACGTGATCTTGCCGACCTTGGGGTGCGTCACGAGCGGCGCGCCGCATTCCGGGCCCATGCCCGACAGGATGTTGAACGCGCCCGGCGGCAGGATGCGGCCCATCAGTTCGGCCACGCGCAGCACGGCGAAGGGCGCTTCTTCCGCGCTCTTGACGACGACGGCGTTGCCCGCGACGAGGGCCGGCGCGATCTTCAGCGCCATCAGCATCATCGGCACGTTCCAAGGGATGATCGCGCCCACGATGCCGATGGGTTCGCGCACCGTCATCGTCAGCATGTCGGGATTGAAGGG
>JAYRKO010000505.1:0-2587 GCA_041905745.1 Tagaea sp.
GAATCGAGGCCCTTGAGCGTGCGCGATTCGACCGGCACGCCGAAGACCGGCACGCGCGTCATCGACGCGGCCATGCCCGGCAGGTGGGCGGCACCGCCCGCCCCCGCGACGATCGCCGACAGCCCGCGCTTCGCGGCCTGCTTCGCATAACGGTAAAGCCGCTCGGGCGTGCGGTGGGCGGAGACGATCTTCGTCTCGAACGGCACGCCGAGCGCCGTCAGCGCGTCGGCCGTATGGCGCATCGTCTCCCAGTCCGACTGGCTGCCCATGATGATGCCGACGAGGGGCTTCTTCGCCATGTCCCGCAACTCTCCCGTTTGGCCCGCCGGGGCCGGAAAGGGGCGGAGTATAGGGAGGCCCGCGGCACGCGGGAAGGCCCGGCCGGCCGCGCGCATTCGCGCGCCCAAACCGGTCCGGTCTGTGCTATGCCTCGACGAGTTCGACTCGGTTCCGGACCGGCATGAAGATCGGCGACACGACCCGCATCATCGGCCCCAGCACGAGCGCGCCCGTCCGGCGCGCCGAAGGAACCGGCCGTGCCGGTGCGGCCGCACCGCTGTCGGGCACGATGCGCAATCCGCGCGATCTAGCCGAAGTGATGGGTATCCCCGAGGCGGAATTCACGCCCAAGGTCCGCGACGCGATCATGCGGCTGATGTCGGAGGTCGAGAAGGCCCGGCGCGAAGCGGCACAAGCCCAGTCGCGCGCCGCCCATCTCGAACGGCTCGCCGACCAGGACAGCCTCATCCCCGTCTTCAACCGCCGTGCCTTCGTGCGCGAACTGGGCCGCATGCAGGCCTTCGCCGAGCGCTACGACCAGCCTTCCAGCCTCGTCTATTTCGACGCCAACGGCCTGAAGCAGGTGAACGACACGCACGGCCACGCGGCCGGCGACGCGCTGCTCGCGCACATCGCGCGCATCCTCGTGCAGAACGTGCGCGACACCGACGTCGTGGGCCGGCTGGGCGGCGACGAATTCGGCGTCATCCTCACCTACACCGACAAGCCTGTGGCCGACGAGAAGGCTGCCCTGCTCGCCAAGGCGATCGGGGACAGCGAGCTCGACTGGCGGGGCGTGGCGATCAAGGCGTCGGTCGCATGGGGCGTCTACACGTTCCGCGGCGGCGACGACATCGCGCGGCTGCTGGAAAGCGCCGATCGCGAAATGTACGAACGCAAGAAGGGCTCGCGCTCGTCCGGCGGCTAGGCCGTCAGGCGATGATGTCGGGCAGCAGGCGGCTTTCCAGCCGTGCGATCTGGTCCTTGAGCGCGAGCTTGCGCTTCTTCAGCCGCTGGATCTGCAGCATGTCGACGGGCGAACTTTCCATCATGCGCGTGATGACTTCGTCGAGGTCGCGATGCTCGCTCTGAAGCTCGGCGATCTGCCGGCGGATCGTTTCGATTGCGGGGTCGTCCATCGACGCGGGGTCGTTCCTTTGGCGCTCTTGCGGAATCCGCGATGAAAACTCTAACGGAAAAGGCCGGCCGGCGGAACCGAGGCCTGTGGGATTTCGCCGTGGCGCTCTATGCGCGCCCCGGCGTGGCATCGGCCTGCCTGCGGCTGCAGAACCGCCACGGCGTCGACGTGCCGCTGCTGCTGGCCGCGATCTGGCATGCGGCTGCCGGGCGCGGCGTCCTCGACCGGCGCCGTTGCGCGACATGGCGGGCCGTCGCCCGGCGCTGGCACCGGCGCGCCATCGGCCCGCTGCGGGCTGCGCGCAACGCGATCAAGGCCGACGCCACACGCGATCCGGCCGTGGCGGCACTGCGCAAGGCAATCCTTGCGGCCGAATTGGAAGCCGAGCGCCTGTGCCTTGCCGAAATCGAGGCACTGGCCGCACCGCGCCGGCCGATGGCGCGTCCGCGCGGTAATCCGGCGCAGCGCAATGCCGAAATGTTCGTTCGCGGACGAACGGCTCGCGCGACGTTAACGAAAATAATTTCGGCCCTCGACGGGCCTACAGCGAATCAAGGCGCTGATCGCGGCGGAACGGATTAATTTCAATCTCCGCGTGCGGGGCACGATGCCGCACCGACTTGCGAGGTCCGCGACGCGGGCTTACGTTTCAAGGGTTCGCGCTTGAACCAGGAACGTAGGAGGTTGCGGCAATGGCAATATCCGAGCGAGTCAGGTCGTTGCAAGCCAAGCATGCCAAGATCGATACCGAACTAAGCAGCGAAGAAGCCCGGCCCTCGCCCGACGGGTCGGTGATCGCCAGCCTCAAGAAGGAAAAGCTGAGGATCAAGGACGAGCTGGCCCGGATCGCGGGTTAGCCGCCGGGTTCTCCGCGCGCCGCCGGTCCGGTGCGGCTCCCGCACCGTCAGGCCGGCGGCGGCAACCGGCGCTTCGAATAGCTGACAAGCATGTTGCCGAGCACGTCGAGGAACGGGTCGCCCGTCTTCAGGAGCTCGGTCAGCGCCGGCGAGCCCAGCAGCGACTGGACCTTGACCGCCTTTTCCGGCGGCGGCGGGCGCACTTCGTTGTAGACCGGTGCGACCCACAAGGGCGTCTCGCGCACGAACGCGGTCAGCAGGTCGAACAGCTCGCGCTGCCGGCCGTTCAATCCCTTGAGCTTCGTCAGGAATT
>JAYRKO010000506.1:0-2586 GCA_041905745.1 Tagaea sp.
CCCAGTCGCCGGTGTCGAGATTGTCGTAGAAAATTCCGCCCACGCCGCGCGGCTCGTTGCGGTGGGGCAGGAAGAAATATTCGTCGCACCATTTCTTGAAGCGGGGGTAGTAGGCCGGATCGTGCGCGTCGCACGCGGTCTTGAGGCCGGCGTGGAACGCGGCCGTGTCGGGTTCGTGGGGCACCATCGGCGTCAGGTCGGCGCCGCCGCCGAACCACGCCTTGGTCGTGACGATATGGCGCGTGTTCATGTGCACGGCCGGCACCTTGGGCGAACGCATGTGCGCGACAAGGCTGATGCCCGAGGCCCAGAAGCGCGGATCTTCGGCCGCACCGGGCATGTTCTTGGCGAACTCCGGCGCGAAGGAACCGTGGACGGTCGAGACGTTCACGCCCACCTTCTCGAACACGCGCCCGCGCATGACCGCCATCGTGCCGCCGCCGCCGGGCGCGCCGGTGTGGTCGGTGCGCTGCCAGTCCTTGCGCTCGAAGCGGCCCGGCGGCAGGCCGGCATGCGGGCCGGTGGCGAGCGCATCCTCCAGCTTTTCGAACGCCGCGCAGATGCGGTCGCGCAACTCGCGGAACCAGGTTTCGGCTTGCGTCTTGCGGTCGTCGGTCGTCGTCACGGCGTTTCCTTCGGATAGGCGTCGAGCTGGCGCAGGGCTTCGCCCAGGACGAGGGCGGCCGCAAGCGCGACGTTGAGCGAGCGTTCGCCCGCGCGCATCGGCACGCGCACGGCTGCTGCGCAGGCGTCGCGCACCGCATCGGGCACGCCCGCACTTTCCCGGCCCAGCAGCAGCGTGTCGCCCGGGCGGAAGGCGAATCGGGGCAGCGCCTCGGCCGCCTTGGTCGACAGCAGCACCAGCCGGCGGGGGGCGGCCGATTCGGCGAATCGCGCCCAGCTCTGGTGGCGCACGAGGTCGACCCGGTCGAGATAATCCATGCCCGCCCGGCGCAGCTTGGGTTCCGACCACACGAAGCCGCAGGGCTCGATCACGTCGACGCCCACGCCAAGACAGGCCGCCAGCCGCAGGATCGCACCGGTATTGGCAGCGATATCGGGCTCGTAGAGCGCCAGGCGCAGGGGGGAAGGGGGCAGGGGCGAAGGGTGGGGCATCGGGGCCGGCAGCCTAGACCGGCCGGCCGGGGCGGGACAAACCGGGAAACCGCCCATGAGGCTTGGCAGCCCGCGGGTCGGCGGGCTATACCCGCTGCGCGCCTGCGGGTATGCCGTCCAAGCCGCTCGAATCCTGCGACAACCCGTCGCAGGCCGGTGGCAAGGGGCAATGTAAGTTACCCGTTGCGACATGGCATGCCCGCGGTCCATCCCGGCGGGCGGCAACCAAGAGGGTCTTTCGCGATGGCTCAGCCCGGTACTTCCACCCTTTCGACGTCCCCCGGCGGCGGCCGGCAGCATCCGGACGGTACGACGCGACGCGATTTCCTTTACCTGTCGGCGACGGCTTTCGGCGCCACGGGTGCGGCCCTCACGGGCTGGGCGTTCATCCACTCGATGAACCCGTCGGCCGACGTGCTGGCGCTGTCCTCGACCGAGGTGAGCCTTGCGGCCATCCAGCCGGGACAGGCGATCACGGTGACGTGGCGCGGCAAGCCGGTCTTCGTGCGCAACCGCACGGCCGACGAGATCGCCAAGGCCAAGGCCGACGACAAGGCCGACCTGCGCGATCCCGAGACCGACGCCGCGCGCGTGAAGAAGGAAAACTGGCTGGTGCTGCTCGGCGTGTGCACGCATCTGGGCTGCGTGCCGCTGGGCCAGAAGCCGGTCGACCCGAAGGGCGATTTCGGCGGCTGGTTCTGCCCGTGCCACGGCTCGCACTACGACACGGCCGGCCGCATCCGCAAGGGACCGGCGCCCAAGAACCTCGAAGTGCCGAACTACAGCTTCCTCAACGACACCACCATCCGGATCGGGTGAGGCATCCCGCCATGGCAAAATACGACTACGTCCCCTCGCCGTTCATGTCGAACCCGATCGTCAAGTGGGTCGACCACCGGCTGCCGATCTTCGAGCTCGTCGACACGCAGCTCATCAAGTATCCGGCCCCCCGCAACCTGAACTACTGGTGGAACTTCGGCTCGCTCGCCGGCGTGATGCTGGTGGTGATGATCGTGTCGGGCGTGTTCCTGGCGATGAACTACCAGCCCTCCACGCTCGCCGCGTTCGACTCGGTCGAGCGCATCATGCGCGACGTGAACTACGGCTGGCTGCTCCGTTACATCCACATGAACGGCGCCTCGATGTTCTTCGTCGTGGTCTACATCCACATCGCGCGCGGCCTCTATTACGGTTCGTACAAGGCGCCGCGCGAGATCCTGTGGTGGCTGGGCCTCGCGATCTTCCTCGCGATGATGGCGACCGCGTTCATGGGCTACGTGCTGCCGTGGGGCCAGATGAGCTTCTGGGGTGCCACCGTCATCACCAACCTGTTCTCGGCGCTTCCGGTCGTGGGCAAGGGGATCGTGACGTGGCTGTGGGGCGGCTTCTCGGTCGACAACCCGACCCTCAACCGCTTCTTCGCGCTCCACTACCTGCTGCCGTTCGTCATCGCCGGCCTCGTGCTGCTCC
>JAYRKO010000011.1:0-14549 GCA_041905745.1 Tagaea sp.
CGACGTCGAAATCTGCCATGTGCGCCGCCTAGTCCGCTGCGTGCGGCTGGGGATGGGACGTGTTGTGCGAGCGTTCCTGCTGGGCCAGCGCGTTGGCGATCGTGCCGATCGGCTTCGTGAAGCCGGCGAGCAGCACGTAGAGCGCCGGCACGACGAAGATCGTCATCAGCGTGGCGAACGACACGCCGCCGATGATGACCCAGCCGATCGCTTCCCGGCTTTCCGCGCCGGCGCCGTGCGCCGAGGCGAGCGGTACGGCGCCCGCGACGGTCGCGATCGAAGTCATCAGGATCGGTCGCAGTCGTGCCACGCCCGCCTCGATGACGGCATCGCGGATCGAACGGCCTTCGTCGCGCAGCTGGTTGGCGAACTCGACGATCAGGATGCCGTTCTTCGCCATCAGGCCAATCAGCAGGATCATGCCGATCTGGCTGTAGACGTTGAGCGAGATGCCCGCGAAGAACAGCGCGGCCAGACCGCCGGTCAGCGCCAGCGGCACCGCCAGCATGATGATGAGCGGGTGGATCCAGCTCTCAAACTGGGCGGCGAGGACAAGGAACACGATCAGAAGCGCCAGACCGAATGTGAAGTAGAGCGATGCAGCCGATTCCCTGAACTCGCGGCTCTGGCCCTGGTACGAGATGCGCACCTCCGGCGGCAGGACTTCGGCCGCGAACTTCTCCATCATGTCGAGTGCTTCGCCCATCGTGAATCCGGGCGCCAGCGACGACGTGATCGTGATCGATCGCAGCCGGTCGACGCGGTTGAGTTCGGCCGGGCCGGCCGCCTCGCTGAGCGTCACCAGCGTGGAGAGCGGGATCAATTGCTGGGTAAGCTGGGAGCGGACGAACACGTTCGCCAGATCACGCGGCGTCATGCGGTCTTCGCTTCGCGCCTGGAGGATCACGTTGTATTCCTCGCCGCGATCGACGTAGGTCGAAACGTTTCGCGAGCCGAACATGGTTTCGAGCGTGCGCCCGATCGACTGGATCGACACGCCGATGTCGGCCGCGCGCGCACGGTCGATGCGCACGCGAAGTTCGGGCTTGGTCTCGCGGTAGTTGGAGTCGAGGTTGAGGAATCTCGGCTCCTGCGACGCGCGCTGGATCAGCAGGTCGCGCCAGCCGCGCAGCGTCTCGTAATCGGAACCGCCGAGGACGAACTGGACGGGTGGCTGGAACCCGCGCTGGCCGAGGGAGGGCGGATTGAGGGCGAACGCGCGCACGCCCGGCAGCGAGGCGATGCGCGAGAAAACCTCGTTGACGATCTGCTGCTGCGACTTCTGTTTGCCGGACGGCGGCGGAGCGCCGCTGTCGGAGCCGGCATAGCGCTGTCCCCATGGCTTGAGGCGCAGGAAGACGAGCCCGGCGTTGACCGGGGCGGGGCGCGAGAAGCCGGGCGCGATGTTGCCCATCACGACGGCCCCTTCGCCGCTCTCGACGTAAGGCCGCAGTATCCTTTCGATCTGTACGACGGCGTCTCTGCTGTAATTGTACGAAGCGCCCTCGGGCGCCGTGATCGGAACGATGATGACGCCGCGATCTTCCGTCGGCGTGAACTCCTTGGGCAGCATGCTCCAGAACAAGTACGCGCCGCCCGACACGACGAAGCCGACTGCGATGACGGCGAACGGTGCGCCCATCGCCCGGACGAGAAGCCAGCGATATCCGTCGTTGAGCGCCTTGAAAACCTTCTCCGTCGCGAGGTAGAGGCGCCCCTCGCCCTCGTGGGTCTTGAGCAGCTTAGAGCACATCATCGGGGTCAGCGAGAGCGCGACAAGCCCCGAAAAGACGACCGAAGCCGCAAGCGCGATGCCGAATTCGGTGAAAAGACGCCCCGTGTTGCCGTCCATGAAGGACAACGGCACGAAAACCGCGATCAGCGTCATGGTCGTTGCGAGAACGGCAAAGGCGATCTGGCGCGCGCCGCGCACCGCCGCCAGCAGCACCGGCTCGCCCTTTTCGATGCGCGCGTGGATGTTCTCGAGAACGACGATGGCGTCGTCGACGACGATGCCGATCGCCAGAACGAACGCGAGCAGCGTCAGGACGTTCAGCGAATAGCCCAGCGAGGCAATGATCGTGAACGAGCCGATGATGGAAACCGGGATTGCGATCGCGGGAATGATCGTCGCGCGCCACGACCGCAGGAAGACGAAGATTACCGCGATGACCAGCCCGATGCCGATGCCGAGCGCGTGGTAGACTTCGAAGATCGACTGCTCGATGAAAACGGACTCGTCGTAGCCGACCAGAACCTCGATGCCTTCCGGGAAGCTTTCCTGAAGGCGTTTCATCTCGGCCTTCGCGTCGCGGGCCACCGAAAGCGTGTTTCCGGTCGACTGGCGCAGGATGCCGATGCCGATGGAGGTCTTGCCGTTGGCGCGGATGCCCGAGCGTTCGTCCTCGGCGCCGATCTCGACCTTCGCAACCTCGCCGAGACGGATCGGGTAGCCCTGCCTGTTCGCCACGACGATTTCGCGGAACTGTTCGGGCGACGAAAGGCGGGAGTCGGTCTTGACGGTCAGTTCGCGCTGGGTCGATTCGATGCGGCCCGACGGCAGTTCGACGTTCTGGCGCAGGATCGCGGTTTCGACGTCGTCGACGGTCAGCCCGCGCGCGGCAAGCGCCTGACGGTCGAGCCACACGCGCATAGAGAAGCGGCGCTCGCCCGAAATATTGACCTGAGCGACGCCCGGGACGATGCCGAGACGGTCGACGATATTGCGCTTGGCATAGTCGGTCAGCTCGAGCTGCGAATAGCGGTCGGAGGCGAGCGTGAACCAGACGATGGCGCGCTGGTCGCCGTCCACCTTCGCGACGACCGGATCCTCGATGCCGTCGGGCAGCTTCGAGCGCACGCGCGCGACGCGGTCGCGCACGTCGGCCGACGCGGCGTCGATGTTGCGATCGAGACGGAACTCGATCGTGACGTTCGAGCGTTCTTCGCGACTGCTCGACCGGATTTCCTTGACGCCTTCGATGCCGGCGACCGCCGCTTCGACGATCTCGGTCACGCGCGTCTCGACGACCTGGTTCGAGGCACCCTTGTAGACGGTGGTGACCGACACGATCGGCGGATCGATCGCCGGGTACTCGCGCACCGGAAGCCGGGAGAAGGAGGCCACGCCCAGCACGACGATCATCAGGCTGATGACCGTGGCGAAGACGGGGCGCTGGATCGAGACGTCGGACAGGAGCATCTGGAAATTCCCGGCTGGCGGAGGGGGGTCAGGCTTCCGGCTTGAAGGGGCGGGCGGTGACCGGCAGGTTGTTGCGCACGCGCTGGAGACCGCGCACCACGAGCGTGTCGCCCACGGCAATGCCGTCGAGGATCTCGACGCGGCCGCGCATGCGCATGCCGAGCTTCACCTCGCGGCGGATCGCCTTGCCGTCGACGACGATGTAGAGGAACTGGCGCGCACCCTCCGCGACGAGCGCGTCCTCGGGCACCACGATCGAGTTCTGCCGGGTCGCCACTGCAAGCGCGACGGTCAGGAACATGCCCGGCTTGAGCGAACCGTCGGAATTGTCGAACGCGGCGTTGAGGCGCACGGCGCGCGTCGTCGGATCGATGCGCGTGTCGATGGCGGACACCTCGCCCGTGAATTCGCGGCCCGGAAAGGCCGGTGTCACGGCAATCACCGACAGACCCAACTTCAGCTGGCCGAGATACTGTTCGGGGACCGAAAAATCGATCTTGATGGTGCGCACGTCGTCGAGCGTAGTGATCTGGGTGCCCGGCTGGACGAGCGCACCCGGGCTCACCTGGCGCAGCCCGAGCTTGCCGTCGAACGGCGCCGTGATGCGGTATTCGTCGAAGCGCGCGTCGGCCGCGCGCAGGCGCGACTCGTTCTGGCGGATGCGGCCCTCGGCGGCGCGAAGCTGGCTTTCGAGCTGGTCGACGCGCGCTTCCGGCGCATTGCCGGTCGCGCGCAGCGCGCGCGTGCGGTCGAGCTGCTGGCGGATCTCGTCGGCGACCGCGCGGGCCTGCTGGATTTCGGCGCGGGCGGCCTCCGTATCGGCGGCCCGCTCGCGGCTTTCGAGCTCGATGAGCACCGTGCCGGCCTTAACCGATTGGCCTTCCTGGAAATTGATTCGTGCGATGTTGCCGGTCTGCTTGGCGGCAATCACGATCGACTCGTTCGCACGCGCCGTGCCGACCGCCTCGATACGTTCGATCACCGTGTCCGTCTGCGGGGAAGCCACTTCGACCACGGGCGCCGGCGCCCGCGCGCTGCCGGCCGTGCCTGGAGCTCCGGATTTGAAATAGTACCAGCCACCAATTCCGGCGCCCGCCACGACCGCCACGATCGCCAATTGTCCGACTACGCGCATCGCCAATCCACCCCGCCACGTCGCCTCTTTTCGAGGCGTTTCCAACACTTACTGCAAAGCAACAAACAAGCCAAAACAACCGTATCCAGGCCGGGCCGCCTGCCGGGCAGTCCCTGAATTTAGTTTGCGGCCCGCGGCGAAGGAAGCGCGCAGTCGGTAACAGGCTGTAATCCAGTGCGGCGGGGCTTCCCAATTGCCGGGCTGTCATGGGAGAAAAGGCCTTCCGCCCTGCTTTTCCACGGTTTTCCGGTCCCGGCGCCCATGTCCGACACCGTCTATCGACGCAGGTTTCCGGCCGGCCGGCTCCTGTTCAACGAAGGTCAGGCCGCCGACGCGGCCTACATCATCGAGACCGGGGCGGTCGAAATCTTCGTCGAATTCGCGGGCGAGCGTACGCGGCTTGCCGTCCTCGGGCCGGGCGAGATATTCGGCGAGATGGCGCTGGTCGACGATGCGCCGCGTTCGGCCGCCGCGCGCGTGCTGGAAGATTGCGAAGCCGTCGTCATCGAGCGCGGGCAGATCAAGCGCGAGCTGGAACGCGCGACGCCGCTCATGCAGATCCTGCTGCGCACGCTGATCCATCGCCTGCGGGTCGCGACGTCGACCCTGCCGTCCGCGGCGATACCCATCTCGCCCGACGAAACGGCGCGGGTTATTGCGCGCATCAAGGGCGAGCACGAAGTCCGGCGCGCGATCGACGGCGGCGAACTCGTGCCCTTCCTGCAGCCCATCGTGCGGCTCGACGACGGGGTAACCGTCGGCTTCGAGGCGCTCGTGCGCTGGCACCATCCGCGCGAAGGCCTGCTGGGCCCGGACGCGCTGCTGGGCTCGGCCGAGCGCGCGGGGCTGCTCGAAGTGCTCGACCTGATGGTGCTGCGCGAAGCGGCGCGCATGCTGGCCGGCGCCAACCGGCGCCTCGCGCTCGCCGGCCGGCGTCCGGTGTTCCTCTCGGCCAATTTCGGCGCGGCGCATTTCGCCGACGATCGCCTTGCCGACGTCGTCGCGGAAATCCTCGGCGAAGCGGGCTTGCCGCCCGAACGCCTGAAGGTCGAGATCACGGAAACGACGCTGATCGTGAACCGTGAGGCGCGCCGTGCGCTCGACAGGATCAAGGCGCTGGGCTGCTCGATCAGTCTCGACGATTTCGGGACCGGCTATTCGGGTCTTTCGTATCTGTCGCAATTCCCGATCGACTATCTCAAGATCGACAAGAGCTTCGTGTCTTCGATGCTGGCCGAACGCAAGACGGGCGAGATCATCCGTTCGGTCGTGCAACTCGCCGGCCAGATCGAGATCGATACGATCGCGGAAGGCGTCGAGACGTCGGCGCAGGCCGAATTCCTGCGTGCGGCCGGCTGCATCTACGGTCAGGGATTCCTTTACGGCGACGCGCAACCGGCCGAACTCGCCTGCGCCGCCCTTTTCGAGCGTTCGTGAAGGCCGAAACGACATGACCACCCAACTCGTCACCCATCCCGCCTGTCTCGATCACGACCCCGGCACCTATCACCCGGAAAACCCGCGTCGTCTCGAGGCGGTATTGGCCGCCCTCGGCGATTCGCGCTTCGGTGCGCTCGAGCGGGTGGCAGCCCCCCGCGCGGCGGACGAGACTCTCTGCCTCGTCCATCCGCGCGCCTATGTCGAAGGCGTGCTCGGTGCGGTGCCGCCGATGGGGCGCCACCAGATCGACGGCGACACGATCGTCTCGCCGGGTTCGGCCGAAGCTGCATTGCGCGCGGCCGGTGCCGTCGTCGCGGCGGTCGATGCCGTGTGCGAGGGCCGTGCGCGCAACGCCTTCGCCGCCGTCCGGCCGCCCGGCCACCATGCCGAAGCGGCGCAGGCGATGGGCTTCTGCATGTTCAACAACGTGGCTGTCGGCGCGCTGCATGCGCGGGTGCGCCACGGCCTGCGGCGCGTGGCGGTGGTGGATTTCGACGTCCATCACGGCAACGGCACGCAGCACATGTTCGAGGCCGACCCCGACCTGTTCTACGCGTCCACGCACGAATGGCCGCTCTATCCTGGCACCGGTGCGGCGTCGGAGCAGGGGCGCGGCAACATCGTCAATGCGCCGTTGCCTGGCGGATCGGACGGGCAGGCGTTCCGCAAGGCGTTCGAAAGCCGGATCCTGCCGGCGCTCGATGCGTTCGCGCCCGAACTCGTGATCGTCTCCGCCGGTTTCGATGCGCACGAGCAGGATCCGCTCGCGAGCCTGCGACTGGGCGAGGCGGATTTCGCGTGGGTGACGCGGGCGCTGATGGACGTCGCCCGGCGCCACGCGCGCGAGCGTCTGGTTTCGGCGCTCGAGGGCGGCTACGACCTCGAAGCGCTCGCCGCATCTTCCGCAGCCCACGTCGAAGCGCTTATGGCGACCTGAAAAATCCGCCTAAATTAAGTAATTTCAACGGCTTGATGCGAGCTCGCCGTTTCCTCTGCTAGAGTGGCCGCAGGAGTTCCGGGGGTTTCATGGCCGACGGCCGCAAACACATCACGCTCGCATTGCAGGGCGGGGGCGCGCACGGCGCGTTCACATGGGGCGTGCTCGACCGATTGCTCGAGGACGAGCGCCTTGTCGTCGAAGGCATTTCCGGTACGTCGGCCGGCGCCATGAACGGCGCCGTCGTCGTTGCGGGCATGGCGGCCGGCGGAGCCGAGGCGGCGCGCGCGCTTCTCGCGCGCTTCTGGGAGCATGTGGCGGAATCCGGCCGCTTCTCGATCTTCCAGCCGTCGGTGCTGGACCGGATGTTCGGCAATTCCGCCAATCTCGATTTCTCGCCCTTCTATCAGGGCTTCGACATGCTCACGCGCGTCATGTCGCCCTACCAGCTCAACCCGCGAAACGACAATCCGCTGCGCAAGGCGCTCGAGGAGATGATCGATTTCGAGCGCGTTCGCGACGGCGACGGCGTCAAGCTGTTCGTCTCCACGACGAACGTGCGCACCGGCAAGATCCGCGTCTTCCGCAACCACGAACTGACGGCCGAAGTGCTGCTCGCCTCGGCGTGTCTGCCGCACCTGTTCCAGGCCGTCGAGATCGACGGCGAGCATTACTGGGACGGCGGGTTCATGGGCAATCCGGCGATGTTCCCGCTGATCTACAATTGCCGCGCCTCGGACATCCTGCTCATCGAGATCAATCCGATCCGCATCGAGGACATCCCGACGACCGCGCGCGGCATCGCGGACCGGATGAATTCGATCAGCTTCAACGCGACCATGATGCGCGAAATGCGCACGATCGCGTTCGTGACGCGGCTTCTGGAGCGCCACCGGCTGACCGGACGTTCCGGACTCCGGCGGATGTTCTTTCACATGGTCCAGGCGGAAGAGGAAATGGCGGCCTTCGGCGTCTCGTCGAAGTACAATCTCGACTGGGATTTCCTGCAGACGCTGCGCAAGCTCGGCCGCGAAAAGGCCGACCAGTGGCTGAAGGTCAACTTCGACCTGATCGGGCAGGATTCCTCGGTCGACCTCGAAAAGCTGTTCTTCTGATGATCCACACCGATCGCACCGTCATCCCCCACGCCGTCAGCGAGCAGAGCCTCGCGACGATCGAGCCGACCGCGACGGTCGTCGAGGCGGCGCGCATGATGGCCTATCTGCGCATCGGCGCGCTGATGATCGTGGATGGCGACACGCTCGTCGGGATCTTTTCCGAGCGCGACGCGCTCACCCGCGTCGTCGCGAAGGAGAAGGATCCGGCCACGACGCCGGTCGCCGACGTGATGACCCCCGATCCCGTCACGATCGCGCCCGACACGACCGTCCAGCAGGCGCTCGACATCATGGCCGAACGAGGCTTCCGCCACCTGCCGGTGGTCGAGGAAGACCGGATCGTCGCGATCGTCTCGATCCGCGATCTCTACCGCTCGGTCAAAGACCAGATGGAAACCGATATCCTGCTGCTGGCCGAGACGCTGCTGCAGGGCTGACGCGACACCGGAGACAGGAATGTCCGACAACGCAGTTTACGACTACGACCTGATCGTCCTGGGCTCGGGCCCGGCCGGGCAGCGCGCGGCCATCCAGGCGGCCAAAATCGGCAAGCGGGTCGCGGTGGTCGAGCACAAGGCGGTCGTCGGCGGCGTTTGCATCAACACCGGCACCATCCCCTCGAAGACGCTGCGCGAGGCGGTCATGCACCTGTCGGGGTTCCGCGAGCGCAACGTCTACGGCGCTTCCTACCAAGTGAAGCAGAACATCACGATCGACGACCTGCTCTACCGGACTGCGGCGGTCATCCAGGCCGAGCTCGACATCGTGCGCCACCAGATGCAGCGCAACGGCGTCGAACTCCTGACGGCCGACGCGAAATTCACGGGACCGGAAACGATCGGACTGATCGGCGTCGACGGAAGGGGCAAGCGCGAGGTGCGCGCCCGGCGCATCGTGCTGGCCACCGGAACGGTGGCGACGCGTTCGCCCGCGATCCCGTTCGACAGCCAGAACATCATCATCAGCGACGACATCCTCGGCCTCAAGAAGCTGCCCAAGTCGATCTGCGTGATCGGGGCGGGCGTCATCGGCTGCGAATACGCGACGATGTTCTCCACGCTGGGCGTGCGCGTGACCGTCGTCGACAAGCGCGAACGGCTGCTCGACTTCGTCGACCACGAGATCATCGACACGCTCGTCTACCAGATGCGCAAGAACCGGGTGACGCTGCGTCTGGGCGAGGAAGTCGACGGCCTCGAATACGCCGAGGACGCCGAGAACGGTCCGCGCGTGCATGTGAAGCTCAAGTCGGGTAAGGTCATCCACACCGAAAAGGCGCTCTATTCGATCGGCCGCACCGGTGCCACGGAAAAGCTCGACCTCGCCGCCGCCGGCCTGAAGGCCGACGATCGCGGCCGCATCACCGTCGACGACCAGTACCGCACGTCGGTGCCGCACATCTTCGCCGCCGGCGACGTGATCGGCTTCCCCTCGCTCGCGTCCACGTCGATGGAGCAGGGCCGCGTGGCCGCCTGCCATGCGTTCGGCATCGAGGCCAAGGCCGTGCCCGAGCTCTTCCCTTACGGCATCTACACGATCCCGGAGATTTCCACCTGCGGCAAGACCGAGGAGGAATTGACCCAGGAAGGCGTGCCCTACGAAGTGGGCAAGGCGCGTTATCAGGAGATCGCGCGCGGCGCCATCATTGGCGACAAGACGGGGCTGCTGAAGCTCCTGTTCCACGTCGACACGCGCAAGCTTCTGGGCGTGCACATCATCGGCGAGGGGGCGACCGAGCTCATCCATATCGGGCAGGCCGTGCTGGCCTTCGAAGGGACGGTCGATTATTTCGTGCGTACCGTCTTCAACTACCCGACGCTTGCCGAATGCTACAAGACGGCCGCCTTCGACGGCATCAACCGGTTGGGCTGACGTCCATTTTCGCGGTTCGGCGGCCGCGTTGCGAAGGGCGGGGCAGCGGCCTATAACTCGGGCCGGAAGCCGTCAGCCCCGAGATGCCGCCCATGCCCAGTGCCCCGCAGACCCCTGCCGACATTGCCAAGCTTTCCTTCGAGGACGCGCTGCGCGAACTGGAAGAGATCGTGCGGACGCTCGAACAGGGCAAGGGCAAGCTCGACGATTCGGTCGCCGCCTACGAGCGCGGTGCCCAGCTGAAGGGCCATTGCGAGCGCAAGCTCGCCGAAGCGGCCAGCCGCATTGAACGCATCCAGATCGCCGGCGGCGAGGCGCGTACCGCGCCGCTCGACCCCGGCTGAAGCGCCTTTTTCCGGAGAGCGCGACGGCATGAGCGAGACGATCGATGTCGCCCTAGCGGCAAACGCCGCGCGCGTCGAGACGGCGCTGGAGGCGTTTTTGCCGCGCGGCGAAGGCTACGAGGCGCCGCTGCACGAGGCGATGCGCTACGCCACGCTCGGCGGCGGCAAGCGCATCCGGCCGTTTCTTGTCATGGAGACTGCCGGCCTGTTCGGCGTCGACGAGGCCTGCGCGGTGCGCGTGGCGTGCGCGATCGAACTGGTCCACTGCTACAGCCTCGTCCACGACGACCTACCCGCGATGGACGACGACGATCTGCGCCGAGGCCGGCCGACCGTGCACAAGGCATTCGACGAAGCGACGGCTATCCTCGCCGGCGACGCGCTGCTGACGCGCGCCTTCGAGGTGCTGTCGCAGCCGCTGACCCACGGCGATGCGGGCGTGCGGGCCGATCTCGTGCTGGCGCTCGCCATGGCGTCGGGTGCGGAAGGCATGTGCGGCGGCCAGATGATGGATCTGGCAGCGGAGGGCGAGAACCTCGACATCGGCGCGATCACCCGGCTCCAGCGTCTGAAGACGGGCGCGCTCATCGGATTTGCCGCGCAATCGGGCGCCATCCTCGGCAAGGCGCCGGCCCACATGCGCCACACGCTCGTCGCATTCGCCCACGATCTGGGCCTCGCGTTCCAGATCGCCGACGACCTGATCGACGTCGAAGGCACGGCCGCCGCCGCGGGCAAGGCGACCGGCAAGGATCAGGCGCGCGGCAAGGCGACATTCGTCTCGATCCTCGGCGTCGAACGCGCGCGCGCACAGGCGTTGCTGCTCGCCGATCAGGCCGCGCGCCATCTCGACCTTTTCGACGCCAAGGCCGACCGGCTGCGCCGGCTCGCGCGCTGGGTCGTCGAGCGGCGGAGCTAGGCGGCGATGGGCGACATCGGCCACAATTCCGGCACGCCCCATCTCGACCGCGCGGCCGATCTGGATGCGCTTCGGAAGATGAGCGTCGAGGAGCTGAAGCGCGTCGCCGACGAGCTGCGCCGCGAGACGATCGACGCCGTATCGGGTACGGGCGGCCATCTCGGGGCCGGGCTCGGCGTCGTCGAACTGACCGTGGCGCTCCATCACGTCTTCCGCACGCCGCACGACCGGCTCGTGTGGGACGTCGGCCATCAGACATATCCGCACAAGATCCTCACCGGCCGACGCGACCGCATCCGCACGCTGCGGCAGGGCGGCGGACTTTCCGGATTCACGCGGCGCAGCGAAAGCGAGTTCGATCCGTTCGGCGCGGCGCATTCCTCGACATCGATTTCGGCCGCACTGGGCATGGCGGTCGCGCGCGACCTGAAGGGCGAGCGGCGGAACACGATCGCCGTCATCGGCGACGGGTCGATGTCGGCCGGCATGGCGTACGAAGCGATGAACAATGCCGGTGCGATGCGCACGCGGCTCGTTGTCGTACTCAACGACAACGACATGTCGATCGCTCCGCCGACGGGTGCGCTCAGCGCGCATCTTTCGCGGCTGATTTCCTCGAAGCCCTATCTGGGCCTGCGCAGTCTCGCGCGCGAGGTCGCAAGCCACCTGCCGCGGCCGTTCTACGAGGCGGCGGAGCGCGCCGAGGAAATGGCGCGCGGTCTCGTTTCCGGCGGCTCGCTGTTCGAGCAACTCGGCTTCTACTATGTCGGACCGATCGACGGGCACAATCTCGACCACCTGCTGCCGGTGTTGCGAAACGTGCGCGATGCGCGCGACGACCGGCCCGTGCTTGTCCATGTCGTGACCCAGAAGGGGCGCGGCCATCCATTCGCGGCCGAATCGGCCGAGCGCTACCACGCCGTCAACGCATTCGAACTCGTCGTCAATCCGGCGGGCTCGCTGCAGGCGAAGGTCAAGCCGGCGCGGCCGTCGCCGCCGAGCTACACGAAGGTCTTCGCGGACTCGCTGATCGCGGCGGCCGAGACCGATCCGCAGATCGTCGCCGTGACGGCGGCGATGCCGTCGGGAACGGGGCTCGACGCGTTCGCCAAGCGCTTCCCCAAGCGCTGCTTCGATGTGGGCATCGCCGAACAGCACGCCGTCACCTTCGCCGCCGGCATGGCGACGGAAGGACTCAAGCCGTTCTGCGCGATCTATTCGACGTTCCTCCAGCGCGCCTACGATCAGCTCGTGCACGACGTCGTGCTCCAGAAGCTGCCCGTTCGCTTCGCCATCGATCGGGCCGGTCTCGTGGGGGCCGACGGCGCCACGCATGCCGGTGCCTACGATCTTGCCTATCTCGGCTGCCTGCCCGACATGGTCGTCATGGCGGCGGGCGACGAGGCCGATCTCGCGCGCATGGTCGCGACGGCAGCTTCCTACGATGTCGGCCCGATCGCGTTCCGCTATCCGCGCGGCGAGGGCGTGGGCGAGGCCCTGCCCGCGCGTGGCGAGACCTTGGCCATCGGCAAGGGGCGGATCCTGCGCGAGGGCAGCCGCGTGGCACTGGTCAATCTCGGCGCGCGGCTGGCGGAGTGCCGCCGGGCGGCCGACGAACTCGATCGGCTCGGTCACTCGACGACATTGGCCGACATGCGCTTCCTCAAGCCGCTCGACGTCGAGCTGCTGTTCCGGCTGGCACGCGGGCACGAAGCCATCGTGACCGTCGAGGAAGGCGCGACGGGCGGCTTCGGCGCGCTTGCGCTGCATGCGCTGGCGCAGGCCGGCCTGCTCGACGGCGGCCTCAAGATCCGGACGATGACCCTGCCGGACCGTCTCATCGATCACGACACGCAGGCGCGCCAGTATGCGCAGGCCGGTCTCGACGGACCCTCGATCGTCGCGACCGCACTGGCCGCACTGGGGCGCGGGGGCGACGCCATCCGGCTGGCGCAGGCTTGAGCCGCAAGCGCCTCGATCAGCTTCTCGTCGAACGCGGGCTCGCGGAAAGCCGTGCGAAGGCCCAGGCGCTGGTTCTCGCAGGCGTCGTCTTCTCGGGCGAGCGCCGGCTCGACAAGCCCGGTACGGCCGTCGCCGAGGAAACGGCGATCGAGGTTCGTGGCCAGCCCCATCCGTGGGTCAGCCGCGGCGGTCTCAAGCTCGCCCACGCGCTCGATCATTTCGCGCTCGACCCGACCGGCGTCGTGGCCGTGGATGTCGGTGCCTCGACCGGCGGATTCACCGATGTGCTGCTCGCGCGCGGCGCGGCGAAGGTCTACGCGGTCGACGTCGGGCACGGGCAGCTCGCCTGGAAGCTTCGCAACGATCCGCGCGTCGTCGTGCTCGAACGCACGAACGCGCGCCGCCTGACGGCCGCCGAGATCCCCGAGGCGCCCGGCATGGTCGTGTGCGACGCGAGCTTCATCGGCCTCGAGACCGTTCTTCCGGCCGCGCTTTCGCTGGCCAAGCCGGATGCCATCCTCGTGGCGCTCATCAAGCCGCAGTTCGAAGTGGGGCCTGCGCGCGTGGGCAAGGGTGGTGTCGTGCGCGATCCCGCGCTTCACGAGGAAGTCTGCGCGCGGATCGCGGCGTGGCTGCCGACGCTGGGGTGGACAGTGTCGGGCGTCGAGCCGAGCCCGATCCTCGGCCCTGAAGGCAACCGGGAATTCCTGATCGCTGCGCGCAAGCGCTAGGCGAGGACGCCGACCAGCGCGCCCATGAAGCACGTGGCGAGCGTACCCGCGACGAGCGACTTCATGCCCAGCGAAACGATCTCCGCCCGGCGACCCGGCACCATCGTCGACATGCCGCCGATCATGATGCCGAGCGAGCCGAAATTGGCGAAACCGCACATCGCATAGAGCATGATGAGCCGCGAGCGCGGCGAAAGCGCTTCGGGCGGCAGCGCGGAAAGCTGAACATAGCCGATGAATTCGTTGAGGATCGTCTTGACGCCCATCAGCGCGCCGGCTGCCGGCGCCTCCGCCCACGGCACGCCCATCAGCCAGCACACCGGCGCCATGACCCAGCCCAGCGCGCGCTCCAGCGTCAGCGGCGCACCAAGGATGTCCGGCAGCTTGCCGAGTGCGGCGTCGGCGAGCGTCACGAGCGCCACCAGCACGACGAGCATCGCGACGATGTTGAGAAGCAGTTCGAGGCCGGCCGTCGTTCCTTTCGTGATCGCGTCCATCGTGCTTTCCGCGACCGGCGCCAGCGGGCCCAGTTCGCCCGCGGTGTGCGCGTCGACGGGATCGGGGACCATGATGCGACCGAACAGGATCGTCACGGGCGCCGAGAGCAGTGAGGCGATCAGGATATGCCCGAAGGCGTCCGGCACGACGCGCGCGACGACGGTCGCGTAAAGAACCATGACCGTGCCCGCGACCGAGGCCATGCCGCCGACCATCACCACGAACAGTTCACCGCGCGACAGCCGCGCCAGATAAGGACGGATGAACAGCGGCGCCTCGACCATGCCGACGAAGATGTTGGCGGCCGTCGAAAGCCCCACCGCACCGCCCACGCCGAGCGTCCGGCGCAGCAGCGTGGAGAGGCCGCGCACGATCGCGGGCAGGACCCCCC
>JAYRKO010000012.1:0-14452 GCA_041905745.1 Tagaea sp.
GCGCGACGATGGCGCGTCCGAGCGCGACGCGCTGCTGCTGGCCGCCGGAAAGCTGGGAGGGCTTGCGTTCGAGCAGGACGCCGAGGCCGAGCAGATCGCTCGCTTCGGCGAGGCGCTTGGCGCGTTCTGCCGCCGGGACATTGCGGACCTCGAGTCCGAAGCAGATGTTCTGCGCGACCGTCAGGTGCGGAAACAGCGCGTAGGATTGGAAAACCATCGAGATGCCGCGCTGGGCTGGCGGCAGATCGGTCACGTCGCGTCCGGCGATGCGCACGTGGCCGCCGGTCGCCTGATCGAGGCCCGCGATTATGCGCAGCAGCGTCGACTTCCCACAGCCCGAAGGCCCCAGAAGCACGGCGAATCGGCCGGACTCGACCCGGAACGAGACATTTTCAAGTGCGCGCGTCGGTCCCCAGTACCGGCTCACGCCATCGATGACGATTTCCGACATTCCCCCGCCAGCACCGTGACTTCGCGCGCGTATCGGCGCTTGTATAGCACGTGTTTGACGGATTTATGACAACGCCTTGGGGCGCGGTCAATCGCGGCAGACGCGGGCGTGCGCGACGCGACCGATCGAACCTTCCGGTTCGACCCCGAAGCGCGTTTCCCGCTCCTCGCGGGCGAGCGCGAGCTTCCGGCCGTCTTCGTCCTCGAAAAGCAGGACCCGCAGGCCCGCGTTTTCGCCCGATGCGCAGTCGAAATGGGCGAGCGCTTCCATGCTTGCCGCCCGGACGGCGCCGGCCTGGATCGGCTGCCGATAGATAACACGGACCCACGCAGTGCGGACGGACCCGCCCACGCGCATGCTCTGGAGGTCGACATAGACCGGGTTCCCGCCAGCCGTCTCCCCGGCCTCGGTCCAGTCGGCGGCGCGCGCAGGCGCGCTCGACACGAGGATCGCGGCGGCGCCGATGATCGCGGCAACAGTTCGCAACAACGCCTCCCGGCCAATAAACCGCACGAGTCCCTAGCACAATCGCAACCGGGCGAACAATCACCCGAAGTCGTGGCGAAAATCGGGCGAAGCGGGTTAAGTTGATGCGGATATGGCAGAATCCACCCCGTCGCAGACGCCTGTTTTCTACACCACGCCCGTGCCGCTCGATCGCGTGCGCCATGGTGCGAAGCGGTTCGTCCGGCCGCAGGACTATGCGTTCGCGCGCGGCGTCAACTCGGTGCCGCTTGCCGCGATCGAGTTCAACGCGGCCTCAAAGCACTATCCGGTCGTCTTCACGGCCGGCGATCCGATCGGCGCCGTAGCGGTGCTGGGGTTCGAAGGCTCGCGCAACGTATTCGTCGACGAGCAGATGCGCTGGGCCGAGGACATGTACGTCCCGGCCTATGTCCGCCGGTACCCGTTTGTCTTCACGCGGACGCCGGACAACGAATTCATGCTCTGCGTCGAGGAAAGCGGCGGCCACATTGCCGACTCGGGCGGCGAGCCATTCTTCGTCGACGGCAAGCCGTCCAAGGTCGTCGAGGAAGCCTTGCGCTTCTCCAGCGACTATCAAGTTCAGATCGACCAGACGCAGGCCTTCACGAAGGCGTGCGCGGCGGCCGGACTATTCGTCGACAATCGCGCGTCGATCCAGACGCCGGACGGCCGTTCGATTACGCTGCAGGGATTCCGGACGATCGACGCGAAGCGTTTCGAAACGCTGCCGGAAGCAACGGTGCTCGACTGGTGGCGCAGAGGCTGGCTGATGCTGGTCTTCGCGCACCTCAACTCGCTGGGCAACTGGCAGGTGCTCGCGAATCGCGGAACGCGCGCCGCGCGGGCCAAGCCCGCCGGCTAGGCCAGCGCCGCTTCCAGCACGCGGGCGACATGTACGGCCTCGCGCGCGGCGCCGTCGGCGATCTGATGGCGGCAACTCGTCCCGTCGGCGACGATCAGCGTATCGCCGTCGGCCTTCGCGATGGCGGGCAAGAGCGCGGCCTCGGCCATCCGGTGCGAAACGTCGAGGTTCGCCGCTTCGTAGCCGAATGCGCCGGCCATGCCGCAGCAGCTGCTTTCGATCAGCTTCGTATCGAGCCCGGGGACGAGCTTGAGCATCGCGAGCGTCGGCTTCACGGCGTCGAATGCCTTCTGGTGGCAATGGCCGTGGAGCAGGGCCTTGGTCTGGGGCAGCGCCTTGAGTTTCAGCTTCAGTCGACCCTCGGCGTGTTCGCGTGCGAGGAACTCCTCGAAAAGCACGGCCTGCAAGCCGACGTCCTTGGCGTCGCCACCCGGTAGAAGTGCCGCCAACTCGTCGCGAAGCGCAAACAGGCACGATGGCTCGAGGCCGACGATCGGCACGCCGCGGCGTGCATAGGGAAGCATCGCGTCGAGCAGGCGGCGCGCCTCGGCGCGCCCCTCGTCGACGAGGCCCGCCGAAAGGAACGTTCGCCCGCAGCAGAGCGGCCTTCCGCCGTCTGCGGCAGTCGGTACGACGACGCGATAGCCCGCAGCCTCGAGTACGCGGACGGCCGCGCGGGCGTTCTCGGGTTCGAACCACGTGTTGAACGTATCCACGAACAGCGCGACTTCGCGGCCTTCGCCGGCGGCGGCTTCCGCCGCCTTGAAAGGCCTAGACGCCCATTGCGGCAGCGTGCGGCGGGCCGAGAAGCCCGTGAGCGCCTCGGAAAGCTCGGCGAGCCCCGGAATTCGGTCGCGCAGATTGAGCGCCCAGCCGAAAGCCGACGCGATTGGCGCGTAGCGTGGCAGATAGGCGACGAGCCGATCGAACAGCCGCAATCCGTGGCGCTTGCGGTAATGATGAAGGAACTCGACCTTCATCTTGGCCATATCGACGCCGGTCGGGCACTCCCGCTTGCAGCCCTTGCAGCCGACGCACAGGCGCATCGTTTCGGCCATCTCGTCGGAGATCAACGCATCCGGTCCCAACTGGCCGGAAATCGCGAGGCGCAGCGTGTTCGCGCGACCGCGAGTCAGGTGTTTTTCCTCGCCCGTAACGCGATAGGACGGGCACATCGTGCCTGCGTCGAACTTCCGGCAATGGCCGTTGTTGTTGCACATCTCGACCGCACCGGCGAACCCGCCCCAGTCGGACCAGTCGAGCGCCGTCTCGATTTTCTGCGCGGCATAGCCGGGCTTGAAGCGGAAGAGCGAGCGGTCGTCCTGCTTCGACGGGCGGACGATCTTGCCCGGATTCATCAGGCCCTTGGGGTCGAACAGATCCTTGATCTCGCCGAATGCCGAAGTCAGGCGCGGCCCGAAGAACGGTGCGATCCATTCCGAGCGCACGAGCCCGTCGCCGTGCTCGCCCGAATAGGCGCCCTTGTACTCGCGTATCAATTCGGCGGCTTCCTCGGCGATCGCGCGCATCTTGCGCGCACCGTCGTCCTTCATGTTCAGGATCGGCCGCACGTGCAGGCAGCCCACCGACGCGTGCGCGTACCACGTTCCCTTCGTGCCGTGCTTCTCGAACACGCGGGTGAGGCGAGCGGTGTATTCGGCAAGATGTTCGAGCGGCACCGCGCAATCCTCGATGAACGATACGGGCTTCCCGTCGCCCTTCATCGACATCATGATGTTGAGGCCGGCCTTGCGAACCTCCCAGATCTCCTTCTGGAAATCGGCGTCCGTGACCTCGACCACCGAGCCGGGCAAGCCGAGGTCGCCCATCAGCGCGACGAGATCCTTTAGCTTGCGCATCTGGGTGTCGGCGTCGGCACCGGCGAATTCGACCAGCAGGATCGCGTCGGGCTCGCCCTTGAGAAAGCGACGCACGATGCCGGCGTAAGCCGGGATCGTGCGCGAAAGGTCGATCATCGTGCGATCGACGAGTTCCACGGCCACGGGATCCAGCGCCACGATGTGCCGCGTCATGTCCATCGCCTGGTAGAAGGTCGGGAAATGGACGACGCCCAATGTCTTGTGTTTGGGCAGCGGCGACAGCTTCAGATGGACGCGGGTCGAGTAGGCGAGCGTTCCCTCGGAGCCGACCAGCAGATGCGCAAGATTGTGCGCAGCACCGGGCCGTACCGTTTCGAGATTGTAGCCGCCGACGCGACGCAGAAGTTTTGGATAGCGCGCCTCGATCTCGTCGGCCTCGCGTCGGGCGATGTCGTGCACGCGCCGAACGATGTCGAGGAACCGCGCTGGGCCGGCGAGACCGTCGAGATTGCCGCCAACGGAGCCGAAATGCGCCTGCGTGCCGTCCGCCAGCAGCGCGTCAACGCCCGTCACGTTGTGCACCATGTTGCCGTAGAACAGCGAACGCGATCCGCACGAGTTGTTGCCGGTCATGCCGCCGATCGTCGCCTGGGCGGACGTCGAAACGTCGACCGGAAACCAGAGCCCATGCGGCTTCAGCGCCGCATTCAGATGGTCGAGGACGATGCCCGGTTCGACGACGGCAGTTGCCGCCGCCGGATCGACCGAAACGACCTTCTTGAGATGCTTCGAATTGTCGATCACGAGGGCGGCACCGACCGTCTGTCCGCATTGCGACGTGCCGCCGCCGCGCGGGAGGACCGGGACGCCCGCATCTGCGGCGATCTGGATGGCAATCCGCGCGTCTTCGGCATCCTTTGGGATGACGACGCCGACCGGATCGATCTGGTAGATCGAGGCATCCGTCGCGTAGCGGCCGCGGTCGAACGCGCCGAACAGGACGTCGCAGCGCAGCTCCCGCTTCAGGCGCGCTTCGAGGTCGGAACGGGCAGGAGCGTGGTCGAGCGGCATCGGGAACTCTCCGTCAGTCGTAGGCTTCGGCAGGTGTGCCGGATGCGAATGCGGCAAGCACGGATTCGCGCTTGCCGGCCAGATGGGCTTCAAGGATCACGCGCAGGGCCGCGCCGTCGCGCGCTTCGAGGGCCGCGACGATGCGCTCGTGCTCGTCGATGGCCTTGTCCCAGCGCAGGCGCGAAAGATTGGCGGCGTAGCGGACGCGCTTCACGCGCGCGTTGAGCTTTTCGAACGTCTCG
The DNA here is from genome assembly GCA_041905745.1 of Tagaea sp. Lineage (GTDB taxonomy): Bacteria > Pseudomonadota > Alphaproteobacteria > CACIAM-22H2 > CACIAM-22H2 > Tagaea. Next base: position 4,933 of record JAYRKO010000012.1, read on the forward strand.
CCGAGGACGTCGTTGCCGCCGGCTCGCGCAATGCGCGCGTGGATCGCCTGATTTGCCGCGAAATAGGCCGCGCGGTCGCCGCGCGCATGGTGCGCGCGCATCTCGAAATGGAGCGCCTTGATCTCCGCAAGCTCGGTCTCCGAGATGCGGGTCGCCGCGAGTTCGCCCGCAAGCCCTTCGAGGGCCGCGAGAACTTCGAACGTATTCTCGATGTCCTTGCGGTCGAGCGGGGCGACGATGGCGCCGCGGTTCGGTTCGACCCGCACGAGCGTCTCGGATGCGAGCATGCGCAGCGCTTCGCGCAGCGGCGTACGCGAAATGCCGAGCCGTTCGCCAAGCGCGCGTTCGTTGAGCCGCTCGCCCGGGGCGAGTTCCCCTTCAAGGATCATTTGGCGCAAGCGCTCGGCTGCATTTTGCGGCAAAGTTGTGCGCGCGAGGTTGCGTGAATCATCTGGCATGACAGTATGGTATACCAGAAATATTCCGATGTCACGGACGTTGACGGGATGATATGAAATTGGTATACCAAAATTTCAAATTGAGGAGCGCCCATGCTGAAGCTGAGCTTTGCCCCGAGCGGCCGCCATTTCCTGCAGATTCCGGGTCCCACCAACGTGCCCGACCGGATCCTGCGCGCGATCGATAATCCGACCATCGATCATCGTGGACCGGAATTCGGCGAGCTCGGCAAGAAGGTGCTCGCGGGCTTGAAGGGCATCTTCAAGACGAAGAGCCATGTCGTGATCTATCCGGCGTCGGGCACCGGCGCTTGGGAAGCGGCACTCGTCAACACGCTGTCGCCCGGCGACCATGTGCTGATGTTCGAGACGGGCCACTTCGCGACGCTGTGGCGCAAGATGGCCGAGAAGCTCGGGTTGGCGATCGAATTCGTGCCGGGCGACTGGCGCCACGGTGTCGATCCGGCCGCCGTCGAAGCGAAGCTCGCCGCCGACAAGGGCCACAAGTTCAAGGCCGCCATGGTCGTCCACAACGAGACGTCGACCGGCTGCGCGACGCGCGTGGGCGAGGTGCGTGCGGCGATCGACCGCGCGAAGCATCCGGCACTGCTCATGGTCGACACGATCTCCTCGCTGGGTTCGATCGACTTCCGTCACGACGAATGGGGCGTGGACGTGACGGTCGCCGGCTCGCAGAAGGGATTGATGCTGCCGCCGGGGCTTTCCTTCAATGCGATCTCGGCAAAGGCGCTCGAAGCCTCGAAGACGGCCAAGCTGCCCCGCTCGTTCTGGAGCTGGGACGAGATGATCTCGACGAATGCTAGCGGCTATTTCCCCTACACGCCGTCGACAAATCTGCTCTACGGACTCGCCGAAGCGATCGACATGATGAACGAGGAAGGGCTCGACCGGATCTTCGCCCGCCACGATCGTCATGCCGAGGCGACGCGCCGCGCCGCCCGCACCTGGGGCCTCGAGATCCTGTGCCTGGAGCCGAAGGAATATTCGAGCTCGCTGACGGCGCTTCTCATGCCGGCGGGGCATGATGCGGACAAGTTCCGCAAGGCGGTTCTCAACGCCTTCGACATGTCGCTGGGTGCCGGTCTCAGCAAGGTTGCCGGCAAGGTCTTCCGCATCGGCCATCTCGGCAGCTTCAACGACCTGATGCTCATGGGAACGCTTTCGGGCGTCGAAATGGGGCTCGCGCTGGCAGGTGTCCCGCATCGCAAGGGCGGCGCGCAGGCGGCGCTCGACTATCTTGCGGAGTGTGCGGCCAAGCCTGTTGCCGCCGCAGCCCAATAGGCACGACGGATGTCGGGCGCTTCGATCGACTGGACGATCCTCGACCAGCTGACCGAGGAAGTCGGCCCGACGATCCTGCCTCGTCTTCTGCGGACCTTCTATGGCGAAGCCGAAACGCGGCTCGGCGCTTTCGCACGGCTTTCGCAGGAGGGCGCGCAAGCAGGCGAAGGCGGCGCGCTCCACCGCGAAATCCACTCTCTCAAGAGTGCTGCGGCGAGTTTCGGTGCCATGCGGCTTGCCGACCGTGCGGCGCGGATCGAGGAATCCATCGAGGCAAGCACCTACAGGCACGACCCCGGTTCCATCGCCGATCTCGCGGGCCTGTTCGCCGAGTTCCGCAACGAAGTCGCACGTCGCGGCATCGCCGTGGGCTGACGGCGAACCGGAAGACAATCCGCCGTGATTGCTGGCAGACTGCCGGTCATGGCCAGAACGGATTCGGGCACGATCGAACGTGACCTCGCAGCCGCCCGCAAGGCAGTGGCGGATGGCGATGTCGCAGGGGCATTCGCGCTCTATGGCGGCATCGTCGAGCGCAATCCGGGCGAAATGCGCGCACTGGCCGATCTCGTGCCGATCCTCGAGGGCACACGGGCCAATGTCTTCCATCCGGGCTTTGCGTCGCTGATCGCGCATTGCTTGGGCGTGCGCGGCGTGCATGCCGACGCGCTGTCACCTTCGGCATCGCATCAGCTTGGCCTGCGCTATCCCGATCCGGTCGCAGCGATGCCGGAAATCGCGGCGGACGCGCTGGCGATCCGCCTCCTTGAAAATGCGGTCGTCCGCGACATTCCGTTCGAGGCGGCGATGTGCCGCGTCCGCCGTGCGCTTGTCGGCCACCCGCCGGCGGAGCGGCTGCTGCCGCTCGTCCTGGCGCTCGGCAGACAAGCCTTCAACAACGAGTACATCTGGGACCATGCGCCGGACGAACTTGGCGCCGCCCGCGCGCTCGCCCCCGACGCTTGGGGCTTCGCCTGCCGGGCGATGTACGAACCGCTCGACGACGCGGCCGATGCGTTTCCGGCTCTTTCCGGGCTGTGGGAGGCGACGCGTGCCGAGCCTCGTCGCGTTGCGGAAAAGGCGGCGACGATCGCCGAACTTCTGCCCATCGAGGATGCGACGTCGCAAGCCGTGCGCGCGATGTACGAGGTCAATCCGTATCCGCGCTGGATCGGACTGCCGCGTTTCGAGCCGGTCGATGCGCGTGCGCAGGTGGCGCTGCGCTATCCGCATGTCGGCCGCTTGCCGAAGCTCGGCGCAAAACTCGACGTCCTGATCGCTGGGTCCGGAACGGGACGCCACGCGCTTTCCGTCGCAACGACCTATCGCGATGCGAACGTGCTGGCGATCGATCTCTCGCGGGCGTCGCTCGGATACGGCGCGCGCATGGCGGAGATCGAGAAGGTCGGCAATATCGAGTTCCGGCACGGCGACATCCTCGCGCTGCCGCGACTGGGCCGGAAGTTCCATCAAGTCGAATCGGTCGGCGTCATCCATCACATGCGCGATCCGCGCGCGGGGCTCGAAGCCCTTACGGAATGTCTCGCGAAAGACGGGCTGCTGCGGTTGGGGCTCTATGGCGAAGCAGCCCGCGCCGGCATCGTCGCGGCGCGCAAGACGATCGCGGAAAGGGGCTATGCGTCCGATCTTGCCGGAATGCGTCGCTTCCGGGCCGACGTCGCTGCCGGCCGACTTGGCGAATTCCTGCGCGACGACCTTGTGCCCAGGCCGGATTTCCATTCCGCAAGCCTGCTGCGGGATCTCTGCTTCCACGTTCAGGAGCACCGGTTCGATTGTGCCGGGCTTGCAAGATTGCTCGCCGGGTTGCCGCTGCAATTTCTCGGGTTCGAGTTCGTGATGGGGCAATCGGGGCGCGGGACGGTGACGACGCCGCAGTTCGAGACCTACAAGGCGAAGTACCCGTCCGACCGCACCTTCGCGGATCTCGCAAAGTGGGCCGATCTGGAGAAGGACAATCCGACGCTGTTCGACGGATATGTGTTTTGGTGCCTGAAACTTTGAACTCGAAACGGCAAGTTCCGGGTGGAGCAGGGCAGTCTGCCCGGTTAGCCTTGCGTCCATGAATTCGCCGATCCGCCGTCTCGATGCGACCGCCTGGAGCCTGCTTCTGTTCTTGTCCGTCCTGTGGGGCGGCTCGTTTCTCTACGTGAAGGTCGCGCTGGCGGAACTGCCGCCGATCACGATCATGATGCTGCGTGTCGTCTTCGGGGGCGTCGCGCTGCTGGTGATCTTGCGGCTTCGCGGGATCGCCGTTCCACGCGATCCGGCCATGTGGCGTGCATTCGCAGTTATGGCGGTCTTCAACGCAATCCTGCCTTTTGCGTTGATCGCTTGGGGGCAGCGCGAGATTTCCGCCGGTCTGGCTGCCATCATCAATTCGGCCACGCCGCTCTGGACGATCCTTCTGGCGCACTTTTTTACGTCCGACGAACGCATCGATGCGGGTCGGGCAGCGGGAATTGCACTGGGATTGGCCGGCATCGTCCTTCTCGTCGGGCCGGACGCGCTGGCGGGATTGGGGGCTGCGGCGCTGGCACAGATCGCCTGCGTCGTTGCGACGGTAAGCTACGCGATTTCCCTCGTCTGGGGGCGGCGCATCAAGGGCGTCGACGGCGGGACGGTTGCGGCCGGTCAGTTCCTGACGGCCGCACCGCCGGCGCTTCTCCTCTCGGCGGCGATCGACCGCCCTTGGGATTTGCCGATGCCGGGTCTTGCGACGATCGCCGCGATTCTCGGGCTTGTCCTGCTTTCGACCGCCGTCGCCTATATCGTCTATTTCCGGATCATGCAGGATTACGGTGCCGGAAATGCGTCGCTGGTCACGATGCTGATACCGCCCAGCGCGATGCTTCTGGGGGTGGTCTTTCTTGGCGAGAGCGTCGAACCCCGCGCGATTGGCGGCTTTGCGCTGCTTGCCGCCGGTCTTGCGATCGTCGACGGCCGGCTTTTGCGCGCGCTGCGTCGCTAGTCGACCGCCGCCAGATCGGGCAGTCCGCGCCATTGCTGCGCGTGATCGAGTCCGTATCCGACGACGAAGCGATCGGGAATGCGGAAGGCGACGAAGTCGGCCTCGATGGGGACGACGCGCCGCGCCGGCTTGTCGGCAAATACGGCGATCTTGACGGGCGAGCCGCCAAGGCCTTCCAGAAGGGACTTTGCGAAACTGAGCGTACGGCCGGAATCGAGGATATCGTCGATCAGAAGGACCGCCTGACCGCGAAGGTTTTCGGGCAGCGTGCCGATGACGCGGACCTGACCGGAACTGGTCGTCGCGTCGCCATAGCTCTTCAGATTCACGAACTCGACCCGGGGGTGCACGTTGCGCTTTGCAAGCGCGCGCATCAGGTCGGCCGTGAACACGAAGGCGCCGTTGAGCACCGAGATGATGGTGAATTCGCCGGGCATCGCGACGGCAATTTCGCCGGCCAGTGCCTCGACGCGAGCGGCGATTTCGGCGGCGGAATGAAGGGTCTGCTTGGGGACGAGGGCCATCGTTTGCGAACCTTGCCAAGAATTCCGTTGAAGCGCGGTGTCGGGGCCGGTAAACGGCCTGTGTAGACATGCTTTTCGCCCAACCGACCGATCCGGCGCAAGCGCGCGCCATGTGGGTCCGCGATCTGGCCGTCCTGGCGGTCCTGATCGGCGGCTTTTTCCTGCTTTTCCTGGGCCATCGGCCGCTGGCCGTGCCAAGCGAGGCGCGCTACGCCGAGCTCGGGCGCGAGATGATCCAGAGCGGCGACTGGATCACTCCCCGTATCAACGGCATCAAATATTTCGAGAAACCGCCGCTGTTCTACTGGCTGCAGGCGACGGCGACGGGCCTGTTCGGCCTTTCGGAGTTCGCGCTGCGCCTTGCGACGGCGGTATTCGCGGCCCTCGGCAGCCTTCTCGCCTATGTCGTCGGCCGGAAGCTTCATGGCCGCACGACGGGTATCGTTGCGGCCGTCGCGATGAGCGCGTCGCTGCTCTGGTTTGCGCTCTCGCGCATCATCCTGCTCGACGTTCCGGTCGGCGTTTTCCTTTCGCTGAGCCTTGCGTCTTTCCTGTTTGCCGTGCGCGAGGCGCCGGAGAGCCGGGCCCGGACCGTCTGGCTCTATACGATGTACGTGGCGGCGGCGGCCGCGACGCTCACGAAGGGGCTCATCGGCATCGTATTTCCCGGGCTTGTCATCGGGACGTGGATCGCGCTGACTTGGAACTGGCGGCTGCTGACGCAAGTCCGACTGGGAAGCGGTCTGGTCGTCTTTTTGGTGCTGACCGTTCCTTGGCACGTGGCCGTCGGAATCAAATCGCCCGAATTCTTCCAGTTCTATTTCGTTCACGAACACTGGGAACGATTCACGACGACCGTGCACGGGCGCACGCAGCCTTGGTGGTTCTTCTTTGCGATCCTGATCGTGGGCTCGTTCCCGTGGATCGGATTTCTCTTCCAGGCGCTCTGGCGCAACATTGCCGGTGCCTTGGCACGTACCTCGGAGGCGCAGGCCGACCTCTTTCTGGCGCTCTGGTTCTGGCTGATCCTGATTTTCTATTCGGTTTCGGACTCCAAACTGATCCCGTACGTGACTCCGCTGCTCGTGCCGCTCGCGTTTTTCTTGGGGCGCTATCTCGTCGAGGCGTTCGGCTCGGCGGAAACCGAGCGCAGTCTTCTGCCGGGCTTCTGGATCGTCGCCGGCTTCGCCGGCATCGTTTCTCTGATGTCCGTCGCAGTCGGACTCGGCGGCATGCATCTGGTATCCGGCGAGATCGCGGAGGAGGTCGACCGCATCCGTCCGATGTTGGGTTGGGTTTGTCTCGGCGCGCTCGTTGCGTGCGCGGCGCTCGTCTGGGCGATCCGGCGCGGCCCGGCGGCGCTGGCCTTTGCCGTCACCGTCGTGGCATCGGCCGCCTTCCTGCTGACGGTCGATACGACGATGGCGAACTTCCAGCCCCGGTCGATCAAGCCGCTCGCAGGCGAACTCACGGGACGCCTTGGTCCCGACGACGAGGTCATCGCCTATCGCACTTATCCGCAGGATCTTCCCGTCTATCTCAATCGGCGCGTCTCGGTCATGGGGTGGTCGGGCGAACTCGATTTCGGGCGCGCGAACGAACCGGCGACCCAAGCTTGGATGTTCGACGACGAGGCGGAATTCTGGCGCCGCTGGAACGGCGAGCGCACGGTCTATATGATTCTGCCTACGCACTTCGAGTCGACGGTCCGGGCGACCGCCGGGCCGCGCTATCGCGAAATCGCCAGGACTCCGCGCCATATTCTCGCCGTCAACCGAGCCGAATAGACGATCCCGACGATGATCCAGTATCTGCCGTTGATCCTGTTCGGCGTCTTCCTGAATGCGGGCGCGCAGCTCGCTCTCAAGCAGGGCATGCGCCAGATCGGAAGTTTCGAATTCGCGCTCGCCAACGCGATCCCGATCGGCTGGCAGGTCGGCACGAACCCGTTCGTCGTGCTCGGGCTCGGCTGCTACGTCGTCAGCGTCGCGGTCTGGATCCTCGTTCTTTCGCGCGTCGAGGTCAGTCTCGCGTATCCGATGCTGTCGGTCGGCTACGTCGTCAATGCGCTCGCCGCGTGGTGGCTCTTCGGCGAGGAACTTTCGGCGACACGCCTTGCCGGAATCGCGGTGATCTGCTTCGGCGTGTGGCTCCTGTCGCGGGGCGTGCCGTGAGCACAGCGCCTTCCGTTTCGATCGTCGTCCCCGTCTACAACGAAGAGGCCAACCTCCGGCCGCTCTTCGAACGGCTTGCGGCGACGATGGACGCGTCCGGGCGGTCCTGGGAAGTCGTTTTCACGGACGACGGAAGCCGCGACCGGTCGATGGACATCCTGCGCGAACTTCACGCGCAGCGCCCTGACGTGGTCCGTGTGATCGAATTCGAGCGCAACGCCGGCCAGCACATGGCAATCATGGCGGCATTCGAGAATGCCCGCGGCGGGACGGTCGTCACGATCGATGCGGATCTCCAGAATCCGCCGGAGGAAATCCCGAAGCTTTTGGCCGCATCCGACGCGGGGCACGACGTTGTCGGTTCGATCCGCCGCAACCGACAGGATGTCGGCTGGCGTGTTTACGCATCGCGCGCGATGAACATCCTGCGCGAGCGCATCACTGGCATCCGCATGACGGACCAGGGTTGCATGTTGCGTGCCTACAGCCGCGGTGTGGTGCAGCAGATCGTTGCGACGGGCGAGCAGACGACTTTCATCCCGGCGCTTGGCCAGTATTTCGCCGCGAACCCGGCCGAGGTCGAGGTCGATCACGCCGCGCGCGCCGCAGGGGAGAGCAAGTACAACCTTTACCGGTTGATCCGGCTCAATTTCGATCTGATGACCGGCTTTTCGCTGGTGCCGCTCCAGCTTTTCACAATCGTCGGAATGGCGATCACCGGGCTGTCGCTGCTGCTTGTCGTCTACATGATCGCGCGGCGGCTCGTGATTGGCCCGGAAGCCGAGGGGCTCTTCACGCTATTCGCGATCCTCTATTTCCTTGTCGGCGTCGTCATCATGGGGCTCGGGCTCGTCGGCGAGTATGTCGGGCGGATCTACCAGGAAGTCCGGCGCCGGCCGCGCTTCCGCATTCGTTCGATCATCGAGAAGGCCGAGTAGCGCCGGATGCCCGGCATCGTCCTGTTCGGCTACTCGGACGTCGGCTATGTGTGCCTCGACCTCCTGCTCGAACGCAAACTCGATGTCCGTCTCGTGGTCACGCACGAAGACGACCCGGGCGAGGCGAAATGGTTCCGGTCGGTCGGCAATTTGTCGCGCAGCGCCGGAATCGAAACGACGACGGCCGAGATCAAGGACGGTCCTGCGCTCGAAGCGCGGATCGCCGAAATTGCGCCCGACATCATCCTGTCCTGCTATTACCGCCGGATGATCCCGTCGCGCGTTTTGGCGCTGGCGGCCAAGGGGGCGTTCAACATGCACGGTTCGCTCCTGCCGAAGTATCGCGGCCGGGCCCCCGTGAACTGGGCGATCCTCAACGGCGAGACCCGGGTCGGGCTCACGCTCCATCACATGGTCAAGCGGGCCGATGCCGGCGACATCGTGGATTCGGAAGCGGTCGACGTGGGGCCCGACGAAACGGCCTACGATGCGATGAAAAAGGTCGTGGATGCCGCACGCATCGTGCTGGCCCGCCGGATCGACGGGTTGCTCGCGGGAACAGCGCCCCGTCGGGCGCAAGACGAAGCCGAGGCAACCTATTTCGGCGGGCGCAAGCCGGAAGACGGCCGTATCGACTGGTCGTGGCCCGCCGCGCGGATCGTCAACCTCGTACGGGCGGTCAGCGAGCCTTTCCCGGGAGCCTTCGGCGAAGCCGGCGGCCGGCGCCTTTTCGTGTGGCGGGCGCGGCCGGCGGCGGGGCAGGGGCTGGCCGGTACCGTTCTGGCCGACGGGCCGCGGCCGTTGGTGGCGGCGGGCGAGGGAGCCGTGGAACTGTTGCGCTGGAGTTTCGACGGTGGCCCGAAGATCGAGGCCGGTCCGCTGGGACTGGCGGCCGGGACGCGGATCGGCTAGAACCCCCGGCATTATTTCACGTCTGGCGGGAGTCGGTTCTCTTGAGCCTCAAGGTCCTCATTCTCGGCGTCAACGGCTTCGTTGGCTCGAACCTGTCCGAGCGCATCCTCAAGACGACCGACTGGTCCGTCTACGGCATGGACATCCAGAAGGACAAACTCGACGAGTGCATCGGCAATCCGCGCTTCAACTACGTCGAAGGCGACATCACGATCAACCGCGA
>JAYRKO010000507.1:0-2569 GCA_041905745.1 Tagaea sp.
GCGGCCGGCAGCAGCAGCATCTCGACCTTGCGGCCCGAGTGCAGGCCCGTGCCCGTGCACGCGATCGGCCCCTTGAGGGTCCGCTGCGCCACCGTCCTGGCCTTGGTGCGATGCTTGCCGAGCAAAATTTACACTCCGGAGGGGGGTATCCCGTCGACCCGAGAACGCGGGCGGCGGGCGGATTCTTCCCCGAAAAACGCTTGAGGCTCCGAGGGTTGGTAAACGACCGCCCCCGGAGCCTCAAGTCACCTTTTATTGCGAACTGTTGCAGGCATGGGCCCGCAACCGTCCGTTCAGTTCGCCTGGCGGCGCAGGAACGCCGGGATCTCCAGCAGGTCGTCCTCCGACTTGGTCTGGAGGCGGTCCTGCGGGTCGAGCCCGCCCAGACGCGGCTGGATCGCCGCCGGCTGCGGTGCCGGGGCGACCGCCACCGGTGCCGGGGCCGGTGCGACCGGGGCGGCCGGAGCCGCCGCGGCCGGCATGATGCCGCCGACCGGCGTCACCAGCGTGGGCTGCGGGCGGGCTTCGGTCTCCGCCGAACGCGCGGTACCCGAGCGCGTCATCCGCTCGAACAGCGACGGGCGACGGGCCGGCTTGGCGGCGGCAGGCGCCGTCTTGCCGGCGTTGACCATCTCGGCCTCGGCGAACGGGTTGGGCAGCGTCACCGTGGGCATCGCGGCGGCGGCGGGTGCCGCAACCTCGACCGGCTTGGGCGGGATGAACGCCTCGACCGGGGCGGGCGCTGCCGTGACCGGGGCCGGCTCGACGACCTGGTCGAGGAGCAGCGGTTCCGGCTGGGCGGCGACCGGCGTCGGCTCGATCTTCAGGGCGGCAGCGCCCTGCTGGATCGGGGCCGTCGCGACCGGGGCCGGGGCGGCGGCCTGCGCCACCGTCGGCTGGTAGGCCGGCACCGGCGGGATCGCCGTCGCCGCGGCGACGGCGGCGGGTGCGGTCGTCGTCACGGGGGCGGGACGCGCCGGTGCCGTACGGATCGAGACGATCTTCTTGTCCGGCAGCGGGGCGGCCATCGCGGCCGCCTCGATGCCCGTCGCCACGACCGACACGCGCATGCGGCCGTTGAGGCTTTCGTCGAAGGTCGAGCCGAAGATGATGTTGGCGTCGGGATCGACCTCGTCGCGGATGCGGTTGGCCGCCTCGTCGACCTCGAACAGCGTCATGTCCATGCCGCCGGTGATGTTGATGAGCACGCCCTTGGCGCCCTTCATCGACACGTCGTCGAGCAGCGGGTTCGAGATCGCCTTCTGCGCGGCGTCGATGGCGCGGTTGTCGCCCTCGGCCTCGCCCGTGCCCATCATCGCCTTGCCCATCTCGCCCATGACCGAGCGGATGTCCGCGAAGTCGAGGTTGATGAGGCCCGGCATGACCATCAGGTCGGTCACGCCGCGCACGCCCGAGTAGAGCACGTCGTCGGCCATCTTGAAGGCGTCGGCGAAGGTCGTGCGCTCGTTGGCCACCCGGAACAGGTTCTGGTTCGGGATGATGATGAGCGTGTCGACCGTCTGCTGCAGCTCCTCGATGCCCGCTTCGGCCAGGCGCATGCGGTTCTGACCTTCGAAGTGGAAGGGCTTGGTCACCACGCCGACCGTGAGGATGCCGTGCTCGCGGCATGCGCGCGCGATGACGGGGGCCGCACCCGTGCCCGTGCCGCCGCCCATGCCGGCGGCGACGAACACCATGTGCGAGCCCTGGATGTGCTCGAGCAGGTCGCCCATCGACTCTTCGGCCGCGACGCGGCCGATTTCGGGGCGCGAACCGGCGCCGAGGCCTTGCGTGACGCCCGCGCCGAGCTGGAGCTTGCGTTCGGCGATCGACTGGCCGAGCGCCTGCGCGTCGGTGTTGGCGACGACGAACTCCACGCCTTCGAGCTTGGCGCGGATCATGTTGTTGACGGCGTTGCCGCCGGCACCGCCGACGCCGACGACGGTGATGCGCGGCTTCAGTTCGCTGGGTTGAACCCCGAGAGTGATTGCCATGGTCGTTACCTCCGGTGACTGAATGAGCGAGAAAGGGTGGGAAGGGACTGGAAACTCGTCGTCGCGTCCGGTTCGCGTTGTCGCGGACCGTGACGCGCGGTGGGTTTTCGTCGGGGCGCGAAGGGTCCTGGCGTCATAGGTTCTCCTTCAGCCACATGCCGAAGCGGCCGATCATGCCGGCACCCGTCGCGGGCGCCGCTTCCGGCCGCAGGGATTCGCTGCCCTTGGCGAGCGCGAAGGCCACGAGGCCCGCGCACGCCGCGAAGGCGGGGCCGCCGGTCTGGTCGGCGAGCCCGGCAAGGCGGATGGGCTTGCCCATGCGCACCTGCTTGTCCATGACCATGGCGGCGAGTTCGCGCACGCCCTGGAGCTGCGAGGCGCCGCCCGTGAGGACGACGCGCCGGCCCGCGATGCGGTCGAAGCCCGAGGCTTCCAGCCGCTGGCGGACCAGCTCGAACGTCTCTTCCAGGCGCGGCGCGACGATGCCGGTCAGGATCGATTTCGGCACGTGGTTGGCCTGCGCATGCTCTACCTCGCCCACCAGCGGCACGTCGATGATCTCGCGCTCGTCGGCG
>JAYRKO010000508.1:0-2553 GCA_041905745.1 Tagaea sp.
CCCGAGAACGTCGCGCGGCTTGCCGAAATCGTGCGCAACTGGCGGGCAGCGCGATGAACCGCACGGCGGTCGTCCTCTTCAATCTCGGCGGGCCGGACAATCCGGACGCGGTCAAGCCGTTCCTGTTCAACCTGTTCAACGACCCGGCGATCATCGGTCTGCCGAATCCGCTGCGTTGGCTGGTGGCGAAGCTGATCTCTGCGCGGCGCGCACCGACCGCTCGGCACATCTACGCCGAGTTGGGCGGCGGCTCGCCGATCCTGCCCAATACGCTGGTCCAGGCGCGTGCGCTGGAAACCGCCCTCGCGGATATCGGTGAAGTGCGCTGCTTTCCCGCGATGCGCTACTGGCACCCGATGAGCGACGCCGTCGCGCGCGACGTCGCGGCGTGGGCGCCGGGGCGCGTCGTCCTGCTGCCGCTCTATCCGCAGTTCTCGACGACGACGACGGCAAGCTCGAAGAAGGCGTGGGATGCGGCGGCACAAGCAGCCGGCATTTTGGTGCCGACGCATTACGCGTGCTGCTATCCACGCCAGCCCGGCTTCGTTTCCGCGATCGCCGACCTGGTCGTCGCGCATTACGAAAAGGCGATGACGCACGGCCGGCCGCGCATCCTCTTTTCCGCGCATGGGTTGCCGAAGAAGATCGTCGAGGCGGGCGATCCCTATCAGGCGCAGGTCGAAATGACGGTGGCCGAGGTCGTCGCGAAGCTGGGCGTGCCGGGCCTCGATTACGTCGTGTGCTACCAGAGCCGCGTGGGTCCGCTCGAATGGATCGGGCCCAGCACCGAGGACGAGATCGCGCGCGCCGGGCGCGACGGCGTACCCGCGGTCGTGGTCCCCGTCGCCTTCGTCTCCGAGCATTCCGAGACGCTGGTCGAACTCGACATCGAATACCGCAAGCGCGCCGAAGCGGCGGGTGTGCCGTTCTACACGCGCGTGCCGACCGTCTCGGCGCATCCCGACTTCGTCCGCGGCCTTGCCGAGATCGTGCGCGCATTGCTGCGCAAGCCCGCGCCGCCCGCGCGGCGCATCTGCCCGGGCCATTGCGCAAAGTGCCCGACGGCCGGCTGACGCCGAGGAGACCCCGCACGTGGACGCGCTCATCGACAAGATCAACGATTGGTATCTCTGGATCAAATGGCTCCACGTGGTGTCGGTCATCGCGTGGATGGCGGGGCTGCTCTATCTACCGCGCCTGTTCGTCTATCACTGCGCGGCTGCCCCGGGTTCCGAGCTGTCGGAAACGCTCAAGATCATGGAGCGCCGCCTGCTGCGCGCGATCATGAACCCGGCAATGGTGTCGGCCTGGATCTTCGGCGGGCTGATGCTGTTCGTGCAGGACTGGGCCGGGGGCTGGCTGCACGTGAAGCTCGCCGGCGTTGCGACGATTACGGTGCATCACCACCTGCAGGCCCGCTGGCGCAAGGATTTCGCGGCCGACCGGAACCGGCGCCCGGCGAGGTTCTACCGGGTCCAGAACGAGGTTCCGACCCTGCTCATGCTCGTCATCGTGCTGATGGTGATCGTGAAACCCTTCTGACGGGGGCGATTGACATCCCCCTCGGATCGGCTAGATTTGGCCCCGGATGGGGGTCCGGCCCGTCCGCTTGGCCTCGTTTCCCGACGGCCATCCTTCCCGACGACGATTGATGAGGGTACCCGATCCGCAAGGACGCTTGGCGTCCGGGTCGATCCCTTGATCCGAGATCGCCGGCCGGCCTCCGCGAAAAGATCGCGGCCCCTCCTGTTCCCCACACAACCCAAGAAATCCGAATGAACCTCCAAGAACTCAAGCGCAAGACGCCCGCCGAGCTTCTCGCCTACGCCGAAGAGCTGCAGATCGAATCCGCCTCGGCGCTGCGCAAGCAGGACATGATGTTCGCCATCCTGAAGCGGATGGCCGAGAACGACGTCGCGATCTACGGCGACGGCGTGCTGGAAACGCTGTCCGACGGCTTCGGCTTCCTGCGCAGCCCCGAATCCAACTACCTGCCCGGTCCCGACGACATCTACGTGACCCCGCAGATCATCCGCCGCTACGGCCTGCGCACCGGCGACACGGTCGAAGGCCAGATCCGCGCACCCAAGGACGGCGAGCGCTATTTCGCGCTGACCGCCGTGCGCACGATCAATTTCGACGAACCGGAAGTCGCGCGCCACCGCATCAACTTCGACAACCTGACGCCGTTCTATCCGACGTCGCGCCTCAATCTCGAACTGGGCGACGATGCGGTCGAACCGCCGCCGCCACCCAAGCCCAAGGCCTCGCGCCGCCCGCAGGGCGACGAAGAAGCCGTGGCGCTGAAGGGCACGCTGTCGGCCCGGCGTACGGAAGTTTCCAAGCGCGACAACGCGCCCGCGCAGCGCCGCGACGTCACGGGCCGGATCATCGATCTGGTCTGCCCGCTGGGCAAAGGCCAGCGGGCGCTGGTCATCGCGCCCCCGCGCGTGGGCAAGACGGTGATGCTGCAGAACATCGCCCACTCGATCGCGCAGAACCATCCCGAGGTGTACCTGATCGTGCTGCTCATCGACGAGCGGCCCGAGGAAG
>JAYRKO010000509.1:0-2552 GCA_041905745.1 Tagaea sp.
CTTACGGGCTGGATCTCGAAGCAGACGCTGGCGGGCCGCCGCTAGGTCAGAACCAGCCGCGCTTCTTGAAATAGAGATAGGGCAGCACGGCGGAGGCGAGCATCAGGCCGATCGCCATCGGATAGCCGAGCGACCAGTCGAGCTCGGGCATGTGCCGGAAATTCATGCCGTAGATCGTGCCGACGAGCGTGGGCGGCATCAGCACGACCGAGACGACCGAGAAGATCTTGATGATCCGGTTCTGCTCGACGTTGATGAGGCCGAGCGTGGCGTCGAGAAGGAAGTTGACCTTGCGGCTGTCGAAGTCGGCATGCTCCATCAGCGAGGTGAGGTCGCGGTTGAGCGTCTTGAGGCGCCCGCCGATTTCCTTCGAGCGCTTGCGAAGATCGGCGTCGATCGTCACGTCGAGGAAGCGCACGAGCCGCACGAGGCCCAGCATGCTCTCGCGCGCGGTCGAGCAGAGATCCTCGATGCGGCCGAGCTGGCTCAGCACCTGCTGGAATTCCTGCTCCTGCTCGACCTGGCGCTGCGCGGGCGACCCCGAACGGCCGAAGATCCCGCGCGAGATCGTGTCGAGATCGAGACCCGCCTTCTCGAGGATGTCGGCGATGCGGTCGACGAAGGTCTCGAGAAGGCCGAGCAGTGCCTCTTCGCCCGACGTGCATGTCGCCGGCTGGCGCACGATGCGCGTGCCGTAGGTATGGACGGGGCGCGGATCGTTGTAGCGCACCGTGACGAGGCTGTGGTTGGCGAGCACGAACGTGAACGCGTCGGCCGTGGGGTTCGCCTCGTCGGAGCGCGCGAGGATCGTCGCCGTCATGTAGGCGGCACCGTTCTCGGTGTAGAGGCGCGAGGACGGTTCGATCTCCAGCATCTCGGCGTGCGAGGGGATCGCGAGATTGAACGTCGCGTCGACCCGCGCGCGGTCTTCTTCGGTCGGCTCGAACAGATCGATCCACACCGCCGAGGTCGGCAGCTTTTCGCCGGGCTCGATGGCGCGCCGCTCGATGGCGCCGTTTGCGGGGATGTACGCGAAGATCATGGAACGTCTCCCATTTCACGATTCCACGGGTGGCGCAATCGCGGCATGGCTTGTACATGGCGTGGACTTACCCACAACCCGTTGTAGGCGGGCTTGACTCGTCCCACCCCCATGATCACAATATGTTGTAGGGAAACTGGAGTTATCCACAATCCCTAGAAGTTCATAATCCGTCGAAAAATCAAGGGGATGGGCATGGATTGGACACCCGAGCAGATCACCGAGCTCACCCGCCTGTGGGGCGAGGGACTGACGACGGCGGAGATCGGAAAGCGCCTGGGCATCTCGAAAAACGCGGTCGTGGGCAAGGCGCATCGCCTGCACCTGCCGGCCCGTCCCTCGCCCATCAAGCGTACCGGCCCGCGTCCCCAGATCTTCCGTCAGGCCGCCGCGCGCCCCGCACAGCCGAGCACGCCGCGCCTGCCGCAGGCGCCGCGCGAACCCCGCGCTCCCTCGATCGCCCAGCAGACGAGTGCGGCCGCCCTCAAGGCGCTCGCCAACCAGCCCTCGGCCAAGCGGCTGTCGATGATGGCGCTGTCGTCCAGCACCTGCCGCTGGCCGATCGGCGATCCGGGCGACGCCGATTTCCATTTCTGCGGCGAGCGTTCGCTCGAAGGAAAGCCCTACTGCTCGACGCACGCCTCGATCGCGTACGTCAAGATGAAGCCGAAGACGGAAGCGGCGTGAGCGTCTTGCTTTCCTGAACGCCGTCCGCTTCATTTGATTTCGGGGCGCGGGATTTCGGTCCCGCGCCCCGTTCGTTTATGTGCCGCCGGGAGACGCCGCCGCCGATGTCCGAGGAAGCCATCCGTATCGCCAAAGGCGAGGTTCCGCTCGATCTGCGTCTGGCGCTCGCCAATCGCCACGGGCTGATCGCCGGTGCCACGGGAACCGGCAAGACCGTCACGCTGCGCGTCATGGCCGAAGGGCTTTCGGCCGCCGGCGTGCCGGTCTTCATGGCCGACGTGAAGGGCGATCTTTCCGGCGTTGCCGCCGCGGGCGAAGCGAACCCGAAATTCGCCGCACGCGCGGCCGAGCTGGGGCTCGACGACTACGCACCGGAAGCCTGTCCGACGCTGTTCTGGGACGTGTTCGGCGAACGCGGCCACCCGCTGCGCGCGACGATCTCGGAAATGGGGCCGCTGCTGCTCGCGCGCCTGCTCGAACTGAACGAGATCCAGACCGGCGTATTGCAGATCGTCTTCAAGGTCGCCGACGACGAAGGCCTGCTGCTCGTCGACCTCAAGGACCTGCGCGCACTGCTCGCGCACGTGTCGGAGAACGCAGCCGACTACGCGCAGCGCTACGGCAATGTCGGCGCCTCGTCGGTCGGCGCCATCCAGCGCGGGCTGCTGGCGCTCGAAACGCAGGGCGGCGACCGCTTCTTCGGCGAACCGGCCGTCGCCATCGCCGACCTGATGCGCGTCGACGACCGCGGTCGCGGTCTCGTTTCGGTGCTCGCGGCCGAGAAGCTCTACCAACGCCCCAAGCTCTACGCGACGTTCCTGCT
>JAYRKO010000510.1:0-2549 GCA_041905745.1 Tagaea sp.
GTCGCCGCGAAGACGGATCTGTCGAAGGATCAGGCGGCGTCCGCGCTCGACGCGGCGCTCGAAACGATCGCGCGCCAGCTGCGCAAGGGCGACGACGTGAAGCTGTTCGGTTTCGGCACGTTCTACGTCGCGATGCGAAAGGCCAGCCAGGGGCGCAATCCGCGCACCGGCGAGGCGATCCGGCTCAAGGCGAGTCGAAGCCCGAAATTCAAGGCCGGAAAGTTCCTGCGCGACGGCCTGAAGTAAGGGGCGGTTAGCTCAGCGGCAGAGCGCCTCGTTTACACCGAGGATGTCGGGGGTTCGATCCCCTCACCGCCCACCACCGATCGCGGGGAGCAGGCATGAAGGTCGACGGCACGCATTATCGGACGATCTGGGCCGCGGACGGCGGCAAGGCTGTCGACGTCATCGACCAGACGCGCCTGCCGCATGCCTTCGAGACGCGCCGGCTCGAGACGGCCGAAGCCGCCGCCGAAGCGATCCGCACGATGATCGTGCGCGGCGCACCGCTGATCGGCGCGACCGCGGCCTACGGGATGGCGCTTGCGATGGATCGCGCGGCGGACGACCGGGCACTGGCGGCGGCTTACGACCTGCTGGTCGCGACGCGCCCCACGGCGATCAATCTGCGCTGGGCGCTGGACCGGGTGCGCGGGGCGCTGTCGCGCGTTCCTGCCGCCGAACGGGCGCGGGCCGCGTGGGCGCTGGCCGCCGAAATCTGCGACGAAGACGTCGCCATCTGCGAGGGGATCGGGCGCAACGGCCTCGACCTCATCCGGGCGGCGCACGCGCGCAAGGACGGCAAGGGGCCCGTCAACGTCCTGACCCATTGCAATGCGGGCTGGCTTGCGACCGTCGACTGGGGGACGGCCATCGCGCCGATCTACATGGCGCACGATGCCGGCATTCCGGTCCATGTTTGGGTCGACGAGACGCGGCCGCGCAATCAGGGCGCGTCGCTGACCGCGTGGGAACTGGGCCGTCACGGCGTGCCGCATCACATCGTTGCCGACAACGCGGGCGGCCACCTGATGCAGCACGGGCTGGTCGATCTGTGCATCGTGGGCACCGACCGCGTCACCGCGAAGGGCGACGTGTGCAACAAGATCGGCACGTACCTGAAGGCGCTGGCCGCGCACGACAACGGCGTGCCGTTCTATGTGGCGCTGCCGAGCCCGACGATCGACTGGACCGTCGTCGACGGCGTGCGCGAGATCCCGATCGAACAGCGCGCGCAAAGCGAAGTGACCCGTATCGCCGGACGTCTGGCCGACGGTCAGGTCGTCGAGGTCGATATCTCCGCGCCCGGCAGCCCGGCGCGCAACGACGCCTTCGACGTGACGCCTGCGCGCCTCGTGACGGCGCTTGTGACCGAGAAGGGCGTGTGTGCCGCTTCCGCCGAGGGATTGCGCGGCCTGTTCCCCGAAACCGGAACGCGCCGGGCGGGCTAAAGCAAGCCGCGTTCCTTCAGGTAGCGCTCGACCGCCGGCCCCCACTCGCGGCTTCCGCCTGTGCCGAAGAACAGGGTATGGCCGTCGCGGCCGAACGGCGGCAGCATCTCCAGTCGCGCGACGCCGCCATTGCGCACGAACGCCTCGTGCATCGCACTCGATATTGCCGGGGCGAAATAGCTGTCGTTGGGCGTGAAGACCCAGAGCATCGGCTGGCGCGCGGTGCGGCCGAACTCGCCCGCGGCTTCGACGAGCACGTCGGGCCGGCAGTTGTTGTTCGGCCGGTTCTCGTGGTGGCCGCCTCGGCCGCCTGCGAAATCGACGATGGCCGCCACGTTCGCCGGATTGCGGCTCGCGAGCGCGACGCTGCCCCAGCCGCCGGCCGACTGACCGACGACGAGCGTGGCATCCTTCCGCACGAACGACAGGGTCTGCGCATAGGCAACGGCAGCCTGGATGTCGTTTGCAGTCGTAAGGCCACCCCGCCGGTAGTCGGGCGCGTTCCGGCATCCGCCGTAGTCTTCGGCCCAGCGGCCGCCCGTCTCGCCGTAGCCGCGCCGCATCGGGTAGGCGACCGTGAAGCCGCGATCGAGGAACCATTGCGTCGTTTCGTGATCGCATCGCGTGGGCTGCATTTTCGGTCGGGCTTCGGCATTGGGCGGCGAACCGTGGTTGACCACCGCAAGCTTGGTCGGCCCGCCTTCTGCCGGGCGGCAGATGCGCATCAGCAGCAGGGCCGCAGGCGCGGCCGGTGGCGCAGGGTAGGGGACCCAATGTAGTTGGTCGCGTGCGGCGGCGTCGGTACCGGCCGCCGGGCCGGGTTGCCGGTCCTGTGCCGCAGCGTTTGCCGCGACGAGAACGGTCAAGAGGAGGGCTGTGATGCGCATTTGGCAATCCTCGCCGTGTTCCGCGCGACGATCAACGCCGCGGCGCCGGGTTCTGGCGCCCCGGTTGGAAATCGCAAGGCTGGCAGGGGAGTCGCTTGACGGGGGCGGGCGGGACCGGTACATACCCCCCACTTTTCGGGCGGAGTCCTTGCGGGCGTAGCTCAGTTGGTTAGAGCGCCGGCCTGTCACGCCGGAGGCCGCGGGTTCAAGT
>JAYRKO010000511.1:0-2546 GCA_041905745.1 Tagaea sp.
ACGTCGTCGAGGACGCGCAGCTTGCCGTAGCTCTTGCCGAGCTTGCGGATGGAAATGGGGAGGGCTGCTTCGTGTCGCATGTCCGCACTCTAGCTGCCCTTGAAGACCGGGCGAAGCCGGGCGGCGCTTATGGTCGCGCCGCCCGGTCCGGGGTCATTCGGTCAGCATGTTCTCGTAGGCTGCCGCCGCCTGCGCCTCGAACTTGATGTACCAGTCGAGGTCGATGGTCAGCTGCTTGGCCGCGTTCTCGGGATGGGAGGGAAGACGCTTGGCATAGGCCGCGTCGATCGTGCCGAGGTCGTAGGCCTTCTTGTTGGTCGGGCCGTAGGTGATGTACTTCGTGAACTCGGCCTGATACTGCGGCTTGCTGATCTCGGCGAGGAACTTCATCGCCAGATCGCGGCTCGGCGCGCCCTTCGGCACGGCGAAGCAGTCGTAGTCGAGCAGCGCCTGGTTGAACGTGTAGGCGACCTGCGCCCCGTCCTTGGCGACGACGTCGAAACGGCCGTTCCAGCCGGTGATCATGTCGACTTCGCCGTCCTTCATCAGCTGCGCGTGCTGGGCGCCGGAAGCCCACCACACCGCGACGTGCGGCTTCAGTTCCTTGACCTTCTTGATCGCGCGCTCGATGCCACCGGGCTGCGAGAGGACCTCGTAGACCTTGTTGGGCGGCACGCCGTCGGCCATCAGCGCCGGCTCCAGCGCGCCGGCCACGCCCTTGCGGTACGAGCGCTTGCCGGGGAACTTCTTCACGTCCCAGAAATCGGCCCAGCTCTGCGGACCGTTCTGGCCGTAGGTCTTCGTGTTCCACGCCAGCACGGTCGAGAACACGTCGCCGCCCACGCAGTATTCGCCCGCGAGGTTCGGCAGGAAGTCCTTCACGTCGATGGTCTTGTAGTCGAGCTTCTCGAGGATGCCCTCGGCGCCCGCGCGCGCCGCACTGCCCGAGCCGCTCGCCACCACGTCCCACGTGACGGCGTTGGCGCGGACCTTGAGGCGCAGGTCGGCGATGCTCGTGTAGGTCTCTTCCTTGACGGTGATGCCCAGCGCCTTGGCGGCGGGCTGGAACAGCGCCTTGCTCTGGCCTTCCTGGTAGGAACCGCCGAACGAGACGACCGTGAGGGTCTGCGCCGAAGCGCCCGTCGCGGCAAGAAGAAGCGCCGTGCCGCCGACGAGTGCGGCGGCAAGGGTCGAAAACGGCTTCGTGGTGGGTGTCATCGCGAGCCTCCCGTTATTATGTGGAACCGAGTGTCGTCGCTGTTTTGGTCGGCGGAACAGGGCCATTTAAAACTAACGTCCATACCATTTACAGCCGCGCCGCGACGCTTTTGAGGCGCCTGTAGCTGCGCAGGGCCTCCATGCCCTTCTCGCGGCCGAAGCCGGAGCGCCGGTTGCCGCCGAACGGCGTCTCGATGCCGCCGGCGAAGTATTCGTTGACGTAGACCTGGCCCGCGTCGATCGCCGCGGCGAGCCGGTGGGCCTTGGCGAAGTCGCGCGTGTAGATGCCGGCCGCGAGCGCGTAGCGCGTGCAATTGGCGAGTTCGACGGCGTGGTCGGCGTCCTCGGCGACCTGCACGGCCAGCACGGGGCCGAAGATCTCTTCCTGCACGCATTCGTCGCCGGCATCGAGCGCGTCGAGGATCGTCGGCTCGAAGAACCAGCCGCCGCCGGCGTCCGCCGCGTTGCCGCCGCAGGCGAACGAAACACCGCGCCGGCGCGCGCGCGAAACGAAGCCCGCGACGCGTTCGAGGTGGGCGGCCGAATTGAGCGGACCCATGTCGCCTTCGCGAAGCCCGTGACCCAGCGTCATCGCCCGCGCGCGGTGCGCGAGCCGGTCGACCAGTTCCGCATGGACCTTGCGTTCGACGACGAGCCTTGCCGCGGCCGAGCAGATCTGGCCCGCATTCTCGAAGATGCCGCCCAGGATGCCCTCGACGGCCGCATCGAGATCGGCGTCGGCCAGCACGACGACCGGCGACTTGCCGCCCAGTTCGAGGACGAGCCGCGTGACGTTCTGCGCGGCCGCACGCATGACCGACATGCCTGTGGCGACGGAGCCGGTGAAGGTGATGTGGTCGACGCCCGGATGCGCCACGAGCGGTGCGCCGGCTTCCGCCCCCGTGCCGGTCACGACGTTGAAGGTGCCAGCGGGCAGGCCCGCCTTCGACAGCAGGTCCGCAAGCATCAGCGCCGTCAGCGGCGTCTGCTCGGCCGGCTTGGCGACGACCGCGCAGCCGGCGGCCAGTGCGGGCGCCACGCCGCGCGCGAGCGTGGAGATCGGATAGTTCCACGGCACGATCTGCGCGGCCACACCCGCCGGTTCGTGGACGGTGTAGGCGAGGTAGTCGGGCCCCAGCGGAATGCTGTCGCCGTGGAACTTGTCGCAGGCACCCGCGTAATACTCGAGCGCGCGCGCGGCACCGGCGACGTCGCCGCGCGCCTCGGTCAGGCGCTTGCCGGCATCGAGCGTCTCGACCACCGCGAAGCGCTCGGCCTGCGCGCGCAGCATCTCGGCCGCGCGCTGCAGGATGCGCCCGCGCGCGGCG
>JAYRKO010000512.1:0-2544 GCA_041905745.1 Tagaea sp.
AGCGCCGCCTTGATCGCCGCGGCGTCGAGGCCCTTGCGCCCGATCACGACCACGCGGCTCGCGCGCGGCTCGTCCTTCGCCCACGCGCGATCGAAATAGCGCTCGATGCGCCGGCCCACGGCCTGCACGGCCAGCCGCATGGGCTTGCCCGGCACGTCGAGGAAGCCCTTGGCGCGCAATACGTCGTGGCGCTCGATCGCCGCGCGCAGGCGCTTTTCGAAGGCGTCGGGGTCCGCGATCGCGCCCGGTTCGACGACGAAGCTGTCGAAATCGTCGTGATCGTGCTCGCCTTCTTCGTCGGCGTGGCTGGGGCGCACGGCAAGATCGTCCTCGGCCGCCGCGTCGAGCCCGAGCAGCACGTCGAGCGGCACGTCGCCGTGCGATGCCGCGACGAGCTTGGTGCCGCCGCGCAGCTGCGCCTTCAGGTCTTTTTCCACTTGCATGCGCGCGGCCGCGTCGAGCGCATCGGCCTTCGTCAGCACCACCAGATCGGCGCAGGCGAGCTGGTCGACGAAAACTTCTTCCAGCGGGTTGTCGTGGTCGAGCGCCGGGTCGGCCGCACGCTGGGCGGCGAGTGCGGCTTCGTCGTCGGCGAAACGGCCGGCGGCCAGCGCGGGCCCGTCGACGAGCGTGACCACCCCGTCGACCGTCGCGCGCGCCTTCACGGCCGGCCAGTTGAACGCCTGCACCAGCGGCTTGGGCAGGGCCAGGCCCGAAGTCTCGATGACGATGTGGTCGAGTGCGGGTTCGCGCGCCAGCAGCGTTTCGAGCGTGGGCAGGAAGTCGTCGGCGACGGTGCAGCAGATGCAGCCGTTGGCAAGCTCGACCACGTCGCCGGGCGCGCAGGCCTCGTCGCCGCAGCCCAGCATCAGCTCGCGGTCCATGCCCAGCGCGCCGAATTCGTTGATGACGAAGGCGATGCGCCGGCCCTTCGCGCGTTCGGCAATGCGTCGCAGCAGCGTCGTCTTGCCCGCCCCCAGGAAGCCGGTGACGACGGTCGCGGGAATGCGCTTCATTTCTTGGGTCCTTTCAGGAAAAGCGGCAGGCCGGCGGCGACGAAGACGACGTGCGTGGCGATGGCGCCGACGGCCTGGTGGAGGCGGCCCGCATGGTCGCGGAAGGCGCGGGCGAGCGCGTTGTCGGGCACGATGCCGAGCCCGACCTCGTTCGAGACGAGCACGACCGGTCCCTTCGCGCGGGAAAGGGCCGCGCACAGCGCCGCCGTCTCGGTGCCGACGTCGCGCCCGGCGGCTAGCAGGTTCGAAAGCCACAGCGTCAGGCAGTCGACGAGGAGGGGCGCGCCGGGCTTCGCGTGCGCGTCGATCGCCGCGGGCAGGTCGAGCGGGATTTCCAGCGTCGCCCAGCCCGTGCCGCGGCGCGCACGATGAGCGGCGATGCGCGTGCGCATCTCGCCGTCGCCGGCTTCGGCGGTGGCGAGATAGACGGGCTTCGCTTTCGGGGCGGCGAGCTTAAGGGTCTGCGCTTCGGCGAACGCGCTCTTGCCCGAGCGGGCGCCGCCCAGCACCAGCATCGTCGTCTGTCGCTTGCCCGCGCTACGCGCGGACGTCTTGCCGGCCATCTCGCACCTGTTCCTCCCGCCGAGGACGGTCATGGGTTGCGCGCGGACGCACGAAATCGACGCGCCGCACGGCGATCCGGGAGGTCTCCTGGCTCGGGGTCGACGGACCGCCACCCGGCCTTCCCGGCGCGGCATGCGCCAGTGGCAATCGGGGGTGACGGGCCTCGCCCTTACAGTTGCGGGGGCAGCGCCGGGTTGGCGCGGACGGCCGAATTCGGGGCCGTCCGGCGCTTCACCGGACTTCCCTGTCCGGACGCGGGGACGTTAGTATCACGCCAGTTTGGTGGAAACCAGCGGCCAGAAGGCGGACGCCATGTCGGCGCGAATCCTCGGAATTATCGCAGGTCTTGCGGCGCTGCTCGGGTATGTCGATGCGCACGCCCAGTCGCCCGCCCCGCCGCAGGCCACGATCCTGCAGCGCGCGCAGGAGGTCATCCCCGACAAGGTCAAGTTCGGCCAGCAGATCGGCGTCACCAACCGCGTCACGCGCGACGGCCGGCTGTTCGTGACGAGTTGGGCGCCGGTACCCACGCCCAAAGGCTGGATCGTCGTGCTGCCCGACGCGCGGACCTGGGCGCAGGAAGAAATCGCCACCTGGCATCCCACGCTCGTGCGCCGGCAGATCGGCATCGTCGCCTCGCAATGGTGGTACGGCACCGGCGACGGCGCCGCGAACTACGCGCAGGCCGAGGTCGTCTACCGCGAACTCGAGCAGGCGCTTCGCACGATGGGCATGAAGCCGGGCTCGGTCCTGCTCTACGGCATCGGGCGGGGCGCCGAGATGGCGTTCGCGCTGCAGGCCTACGACCGCCACGCAGGCGGCCGCTTTTTCGCCGCGACCATCGCCAATTCGGGTGCTATGGCCGAAGACGTGCAGGCAAACCGCAAGATCGCGCAGGGCCAGTTCGGTCTTGGGCCGTTCGACGACACGCATTGGATGTTCTTCTGCGGCGGAAAGGACAGCG
>JAYRKO010000513.1:0-2541 GCA_041905745.1 Tagaea sp.
TGATCGAGTCCGGCGTTGCGGCGACGCGCGCTTCGTAGGCGCGGCGCTCTTTGGGGATCGCGACCTTCATCCTCGTCTCCCGGCAGGCGATAGGGCCAAAAATGGCGGCGAACAATGCCTACCAACCCCGCCCGGGCCAAGGCAAGTTTCTTTCAGGTTGCGCGGCAATTTAACTAAATGGCGCCGGCAATCGCGGCAATCGGCCGCATGCCGCTTTGCCTCACACGAGGCTTGCTTGCGGCGGGGCGTGGGGGAGAAGCAGGGTTACCGTCGTGCCGAGGCCCGGCGCACTGGCGAGCGTCAGCCGGCCGTTCATGCGGTGGGCAAGAGCGGTGGAAATCGAAAGGCCGAGCCCCGTGCCGGGCACGGCCGAATCCCGCGACGCGCGCGTGCGGAAGAACGGCCGCCCGATCGAGGCGAGGTCCTCGGGCGCGATGCCGGGGCCGCGGTCGACGACCGAGATCGCCACGAGGCCCGAGGGCGTGTCGTCGCGCGCGACGATGTCGACCTGCGAGCCGTGCGGCGAGAACTTGATCGCGTTCGACACGAGGTTCATCAGGATCTGCCGCACGGCGATCTCGTCGCCGCACGCCACGACGTGCTCGCCGAAGGCGCGCAAGGTGACCTTCCGGTCGGCCGCGACGGGGCGCAGCAGGCGCGACATTTCCTCGGCGATCGTCGGCGCGTCGATCGCGACCAGCCGCAGATCGCGGCTGCCGACGTCGATCGACGAGAAATCGATGATGTCGCCGATCAGCATCAGCAGATGGTTGCCGCTGTCGGCGATGTCGCGCGCGTATTCCTCGTACTTCGCGTGGCCGAGCGGTCCGAACGTCGCGTTCGACAGGATCTGCGCGAAGCCGACGATGGCGTTGAGCGGCGTGCGCAGCTCGTGGTTCATCTTGGCGATGAAGATGCCGCGCCCTTCCGCCTCGCGGCGCAGCCCGTCGCGCGCCAGCGCGAGTTCCTCGTTGCTGCGGCCCAGCGCCACCGCGTAGCGGATCGACATGCGCGCATAGACGAAGGCGGCGAGCAGCGTCGCGCCGGCGATGGCGAGCATCGGCCAATAGGCGAGCAGTGCGTCGCGATCGAACGGTTGCCGGGCGGTGGCGTAGGTGACGACCAGCGGCAGCGGTTCCAGTCCGACGAAGGCCGCCAGCAGCGGCGTGCCGGCGGCGGTCTGGTAGTCGAAATGGCCGGTGCGCGCCGCCGGGTAGCGCTGCCACAAGACCGCGCCGGGCGCGGCGACGGCGCCGTCGGCGTCCTCCGCCGGATAGCGCGCGAGCGTCGTTCCGTCGTTGCGGTAGAGCGCGATCAGGTCGCCCTCGCGCTCGACCAGTGCCTTGAAGACGTCGACGAAGGACTGCAGCGGGATGCCGACGCTGACGACGCCGGCGATCTTCCCGTCGATGGTGGCGATGGGGCGGGAGACGTAGATCGTCTCGTCGGCCTCGCGCGCCCCGGGCAGCGGGCCGGAGACGAAGAGCTGCCGGTTGGCGTCGATCATCAGCGCGCGTTCGGGCGCGTCGCGGCCGACGCCGACCTGATAGCGGAAATCCTCGCGCGCGCTTGCGTCGATGCGGCTGCCCAGAAGCCGGCTGCGGCCGTCGGCCTGCCAGATCTCGAGCGTGAAATGCGCCGGCACGGAATCGAGCGCGGTGCGCCGGATCAGGGCGATCTGTTCGGGCGGCAGGCGGGCCGGATCGCGGCCGTCGAGCGACCACAGGACCTGCATGATGACCGCGTCGGCCAGCGCCACCAGCCGGACGCCGTGTGAATCGGCGACCAGCAGGTTGCGCTCGATCGTGGCCAGGCGCTGCGCGCTTTCGCGCCGGAACATCCAAGACGCGGTGGCGAGCGCCGCCGCGACGAGGGCGGCGCACAACAGCACCGCCCACACATAGAGGCCGTTCAACGACGGCGAGTCCGGTCTTTCGGATTCGGTCGTCTGCCGTTCGAGCGGATTTTGGGGGAGGTCCAGCGCCACGTCCGATTCCAATGCGAAACGCGAGGTTCTAACGTGGCTTCCTTAATCTGGTGTAAATTCCGGACGTAAATACTATTGTAAGTTATTGCCGGCTGCGGGCAGTTGCAGCGTCACGGTCGTGCCCGCGCCCGGTTCGCTTTCGAGGAGCAGCCGCCCGCCCATCTGGTGGGCGAGGGTCACGGCGACCGAAAGACCGAGCCCCGTGCCGGAAACCGCACCCAGCCGGGCCGCGCGCGCCCGGAAGAACGGACGGCCGATCGAGGCGATTTCGTCGGCGTCGATGCCCGAGCCGCGGTCGATGACCGCGATATCGATCGTATCGCCGCGCAGCGCCGCCGTGGTCCGGATTTCGACGATGCCGCCGGGCAGCGAAAACTTGATCGCATTGGTGACGAGATTGATCAGGACCTGACGCAGCGCCAGCGGATCGCCGAGCGCCCAGACGCCGTGGCCTTCGGCGACCAGCGCGATCGACCGGTTGACGGCGACCGGCTTCAGGTGGCGCACGACGTCTTCGACCGAGCGGGCGGCATCGATGCGCACGATGTCGACGC
>JAYRKO010000013.1:0-14175 GCA_041905745.1 Tagaea sp.
GCCATCGGCGGCAAGATCGTCGCGCGCGAGACGATCTCGGCCCTGCGCAAGGACGTGCTCTCCAAGTGCTACGGCGGCGACATCACCCGCAAGCGCAAGCTCCTCGACAAGCAGAAAGAGGGCAAGAAGCGCATGCGCCAGTTCGGCCAGGTCGAGATCCCGCAGTCGGCCTTCCTCGCCGCCCTCAAGGCGCGCGACGACTAGGCGCTAGCGCCAGTCCGGCCGGCGGCGCCTGCGCGGCAGGCGCGGGCGCGCGAGGAGCCAGAGCCCGAGCCCGACGGCCGCCGCCACCATCCAGGCGGGCGCCATCAGCACGGGAAAGACCGCATCGTCCCACAGTGCGGCCGGCGCCAGGCGCGCGAGTGCGGGCTCCAGTGCCGCCAGCGATTCCTGGTGGATCGCCGCCCAGACCTGACCCACGGGGATGGGCGCGTATTCGCCGCTTTCCGCCCACGAAAGCCCGTCGAGCCCCGCCGAAAAGACGGCGCCCGCGAACAGCAGCCAGGCAAGGATCCGGAAAAGGACCAAGATTGCAGCGGTCTCCCTTGCGCCCGTTCGGGCGCGTTCGCGCGTTGGCGCCAGTCTAGCGGCTTCGTTCCGGCGAGGCGAGGGGCGCCGGCCGCCGCGCTCCGGTGTCGCAATTCTTGTGCGCGGCGGCTGCGCCCGTGCGTTCCCCGACCCTCTTGGAATGGGCCCGTTTTGCCTGTAAGACCTCAGCCGCCGACCCGGCGGAGGGGTGGCCGAGTGGTTTAAGGCGCTCGCTTGGAAAGCGTGTATGGGGGAAACCCCATCGTGAGTTCGAATCTCATCCCCTCCGCCATCCGGCGCCCCCCGCCTTCGTGGCCATGGTCAAAACCGCCGGCCGATTCCATATTCATCCGGGGATCGAACGCCGGGAGCCGCGCATGGACGAAAGCAGATATCCGGGGCAGGACGGAACCGCACGCTTCGTGCGCGCGCCGCAGGACTTCGCCGCCGGCTGTTTCATGGTCGCGCTCGGGCTGTTCGCGCTGTGGCAGAACGCCGGTCTGGCGCTGGGCACGCTGCGCGCCTTCGGGCCCGGCATGATGCCGGCGATACTTTCCGGTCTGTGCATCCTCTTTGGGTTTCTCATCGCGGGCGGTGCCTTCCTCTCCGACGGCCAGAGGCTCGAACGCTGGACGCTGCGTGGCCCGCTGTTCGTGCTGGGTGGTGCTGTTGCGTTCGGGCTGACGATCCGGCCGCTCGGCCTCGCCGTTGCAGCCCCGCTCGCGATCGTCATTTCGGCGTTCGCCGGCCGGGAAGTGAAGTTCGGCGAAACGATGGCGTTCGGCGTGCTGATGACGCTGCTTTGCCTGGGTCTTTTCAAATACGCGCTCGGCCTGCCGATCCCGGTGGCGCCGTGGCTGCTCGGCTATTGAGGGCGCTATGGGCGATCTCGTCTCCAATCTCGGGCTCGGCTTCGCGACGGCGCTGACGCTCCAGAATCTGGCGCTTTGCTTCGCGGGCTGTCTCATCGGCACGCTGATCGGCGTGCTTCCCGGCGTGGGGCCGATCGCGACGATCGCGATGCTGCTGCCGCTCACCTTCAAGCTCGACCCGACCGGCGCGCTCATCATGCTGGCCGGCATCTACTACGGCGCGCAGTACGGCGGCTCGACGACCGCCATCCTCGTCAACATCCCCGGCGAGGCAACCTCGGTCGTCACCACGCTCGACGGCCACCAGATGGCGCTCGACGGGCGCGCGGGCGTGGCGCTGGGCGTGGCGGCGCTGGGATCGTTCTTCGCGGGCACGGTATCGACCCTCGTCATCGCGGCGATCGGCGTGCCGCTCACCAAGATCGCGATGCTGTTCGGGCCGGCGGAGTATTTCGCGCTGATGGTGATGGGTCTCGCCTTCGCGGTGGTGCTGGCGCGCGGTTCGCTGCTCAAGGCGTCGGCCATGATCTTCGTTGGCCTGCTGCTGGCGACGATCGGCACCGATCTCGAGACCGGCGAGGAGCGCATGACGATGGGCTTCGCGACGCTGAGCGACGGTCTCGATTTCGCGGTTCTCGCGATGGGCCTGTTCGGCTTCGCGGAAATCCTGCGCAATCTCGAGAATCCGGAAGCGCGCGACGTCGCGCGCGCGACCATCGGCCGCCTGCTGCCCGACATGGACGACGTGAAGCGCTGCGTCGGCCCCGTTCTGCGCGGCACGGGCGTGGGCGCCATCCTCGGCATCCTGCCCGGCAACGGCGCGGTGCTGGGGCCGTTCGCTTCCTACACGCTGGAAAAGCGGCTCGCGAAGGATCCTTCCCGCTTCGGGCGCGGCGCCATCGAGGGTGTCGCGGGGCCCGAATCGGCCAACAACGCGGGCGCGCAGACGGCCTTCATCCCGCTGCTGACGATGGGCATCCCGCCCAACGCCGTCATGGCGCTGATGGTGGGCGCCATGACGATCCACGGCATCATCCCCGGCCCGCTGGTGATGTCGAAGAGCCCGACGCTGTTCTGGGGCATGGTCGCCAGCATGTGGATCGGCAACCTGCTGCTGCTGGTCATCAACCTGCCGCTGATCGGGCTTTGGGTGCGCCTCCTGAAGGTGCCATACCGGCTGATGTTCCCGACGATCCTCGTCTTCTGCTGCATCGGCATCTATTCGATCAACAACAGCCCGCAGGACGTGCTGTTCACGGCGTTCTTCGGGTTCGCCGGCTACGGGCTCATCAAACTGGGCTTCGAACCGGCGCCGCTGCTGCTGGGCTACGTGCTCGGCCGGCTGATGGAAGAGAAGCTGCGCCAGGCGATGATCCTGTCGCGCGGAAGCTTCACGACCTTCGTCGAAAATCCGATCGCCGCGGGCCTGCTGCTCGTCGCGATCGCCATCGTCGCGGTGGCCGTGCTGCCGTCGATCCGCAAGGGACGAGAGGAAGTCTTCACCGAGTGAGGGCGCCCCGCGCGCCCGCCAGAAACGAACGACACGCGAAGGAGAGCTCCCACATGAAGAAGACCGCAATTCTCGCCGCCGCGCTCGCCCTCTGGGCGGGGGCCGCCGCGGCGCAGCAATATCCGACCCGGCCGATCACCGTCATCGTGCCCTTCGCGGCCGGCGGTCCGACCGACGTGGTCGCCCGCATCGTGGGCGAAAACATGTCGAAGACGCTGGGCCAGCAGCTCGTCGTCGAGAACGTCGTGGGCGCCGGCGGCACCACGGGCATCGGCCGCGGCAAGGAAGCCGCACCTGACGGCTACACGATCATGATGGGCCACATGGGCACGCACGGCGCGGCACCTGCGCTCTACCCGAACATCAAGTACGACCCCACCAAGGATTTCGAGCCGATCGGCATGGCCGCCGGTACGCCGATCCTGATCGTGTCGCGCAAGGACTTCCCGGCCGCCGACCTCAAGGAGTTCGTCGCCAAGCTGAAGGCCGGCCAGGACAAGCTCAACGAGGCGCACGCGGGCGTCGGATCGGTCTCGCACACGACCTGCACGATGCTCAACGTGATGGTCGGCGTGAAGCCGACGCTTGTGCCGTATCAGGGAACGGGCCCGGTGCTGAACGACATGATCGCCGGCAAGGTCGACTATGCGTGCGACCAGATCGTCAATCTCGTCGAGCAGGTCAAGGCCGGCACGATCCGCGCCTACGCGATCGCCACGCCCAAGCGCTCGCCGGCACTGCCCGACCTGCCCACGACGATCGAGGCGGGCCTGCCGGAGTATCAGGTCAGCGCGTGGAACGCGCTGTTCGCCCCGAAGGGAACGCCCAAGGCCATCGTCGACAAGCTCAACGACGCGCTCGTCAAGGCGCTCGACGACGCCAACACCCGCCAGCGTCTGCTCGACCTCGGCGGCGTGCTGCCGGAGGGCGACGAGCGCACCGGCGCGTGGCTGGGCAAGTTCGTCGCGTCGGAAGTCGACCGCTGGGGCAAGACGATTCGCGCCGCGAACGCGAAGTAGGACCGTCGCAACGGCGAGCGGCCGGAGAGGGAGCGCGAATTTCCCGCCGGCCGCGTCTCCGGCCTTATCCATGCTGCAGACGATTTCTCCCGACGGTCCGCCCGCCCGCTTTCTCGACGGCGCCGAGGTTTGCGCCGACGCGGTCGAGGCGATCTTGTCGGACGCGCTTTTGTCGGTGCGCGCGCGCGTCGTCGCCGACGGAAGGATCGACAACGGAAAATTCGACGTCGAGCAGCGCGCCGCGCACGGTCTGTCGTGGCTGGCGACTTACGCCACGGCGATCCGGCAGCTCGCCGTCGCCGCGCGTCGGCTGGATGCGGCGGGCGCATTCGGCCCGCTGGAGCGCGACCTTGCCGCGATCGCGCTCGGCGAATACGCCGCGCAGATCGCCGGCGGCATCCCGATGAGCCAGAACGAGATCGTGCGCCCGGCCGATCTCGGTCTCGACCTGGCGCGCGTCGCCGACCGGCTGGGCGGCGCGCTCGGCGCGTTCCTTGCCGCCTGCAACGTGCCCGCGCGCCGCGCGCGCGTCGCGGCGGCGTTGGGCGACGGGCAGGAACCGCGCGAAGGTCTCGACGACACGCTGTCGGCCATGCGCGCCGAGATGCGGCGATTCTGCGATGCGGAAGTCGTCGGTGCCGCGCATCGCTGGCACCTCGCAAACAGCTACATCCCGATGTCCACGGTCGAGCGGCTGGCGGCGCTCGGCGTCTTCGGACTGACGGTGCCCGAAGCGTTCGGCGGGCTGGGGCTCGGCAAGGAATCGATGTGCGTGGTGTCGGACGAGCTGTCGCGCGGCTATGTCGGTGTCGGTTCGCTCGGCACGCGGTCCGAGATCGCGGCCGAGCTGATCCTCGGCAGCGGGACCGATGCGCAGAAGGCGCGCTGGCTGCCGGGCATCGCCGCAGGGCGCATCCTGCCGACGGCCGTGTTCACCGAGCCGGGCGCCGGTTCCGATCTGGCGTCGATCCGCACGCGCGCGGTTCGCGAGGGCGACGTCTACCGGGTCTACGGCAACAAGACGTGGATCACGCATCCCGTGCGCGCCGATCTGATGACGCTGCTCGTGCGCACCGATCCGGCCGAGAAGGGCCATCGCGGCCTGTCGATGCTTCTCGCCGAGAAGCCGCGTGGCGACGACGCCAACCCGTTTCCCGCCTCGGGCATGCGCGGGTCGGAGATCGAGGTCCTCGGCTATCGCGGCATGAAGGAGTACGAGATCGCCTTCGACGGCTTCGCGGTGAAGTCGGAAAACCTGCTGGGCGGCGTCGAAGGGCAGGGGTTCCGCCAGCTCATGCAGACGTTCGAGTCCGCGCGCATCCAGACGGCAGCGCGCGCGGTGGGCGTCGCGCAGTCGGCGCTGGATGCCGCACTCGCCTATTCGCGCGAACGCAGCCAGTTCGGCCGGCCGATCGGCGCGTTCCCGCGCGTTTCCGACAAGATTGCCATGATGGCGGCGGAAATCTTCGTGGCGCGTCAGCTGACGCGCCACGCCGCACGGCAGAAGGATTCCGGCCGGCGCTGCGATCTGGAAGCGGGCATGGCCAAGCTTCTTGCCGCGCGCGTGGCGTGGGCCAGCGCCGACAACGCGGTGCAGATCCACGGCGGCAACGGCTTCGCGCTGGAGTTCCCGGTTTCGCGCATCCTGTGCGATGCGCGCATCCTCAACATCTTCGAGGGTGCCGCCGAGATCCAGGCCCATGTCGTGGCCCGCCGCCTGCTGGATGGCGGCAACTGACGCAAGCGCCTAGAGCGGGCGCCTGATTTCCGCGCCGATCTGGGGAAGCGAGTAGATCGCGTCGACGCGTGTGCCGTCGCGCGACAGCGGCACGAGCAGGATTTCGTATTCCCAGCGCCACGCGCTCACCGCGATGTCGCGCATCTCGCGAACGGGCGCGCGCGTCGCCACCACGCGCGCGAGCGTGCGCGCGATGATCTCGCGCACTCGGGGCTCGGGATAGTCGGACAGCGGCCGGCCGGACATGTCGATGCCATAGATCTTCGCGGTGTGCGGCGCGTCGATGCGGAAGCGGAACGTGCCGTCGGACAGCACGTCGTGAACGCTGAGATGCTCGCGCGCCCAGCCGATCGCGTCGGGCGCGAACGCGTCGGGCGTCGGCATGTCGGCGCCTCCGGCGGCGGCCCGCCACGAATCGTGCAGCCGGCGCAGCATCGGCCCGACGATCGCAGCCGGATCGAACGCCGCAGCGGCGGCGTCGAATGCGGTCGAACGTTTGTCGATGTCGCGTGGGTACGTGCGCGGGGCGGTGTGCTGCATCGGCGCGATTTTGTCATGAAGGCCGCGCGGCCAGAACGGATTTCGGCGTCGGAACGGTCGCGTCGGCCGGCTTGCGAAATGCGATTCGCGTTTCGCACCGGTGTCGCGGTGCCGATCGAACAAGCGCGTCGAATCAATGCTTTGAATGCGCATCGCGGATGCCTTGCGGCGACCGCGCGTCTTCTCCAATATCCCGCCCGCATCGGCCGACCGCGAGAAGGAGAACGGCGTGTCCACGACGAACCAGAGCCTGCCCGACATC
The DNA here is from genome assembly GCA_041905745.1 of Tagaea sp. Taxonomy (GTDB): domain Bacteria; phylum Pseudomonadota; class Alphaproteobacteria; order CACIAM-22H2; family CACIAM-22H2; genus Tagaea. Next base: position 6,470 of record JAYRKO010000013.1, read on the forward strand.
CGCACCGAAACCGATGCGCTCCTGAAGCGTCTCGGCGTCGACCCTGCCGCCTACGGATCGGGTACGCTCGTTGCGAAGAGCCCGATCACCGGGGCCGAAACCGGCCGCGTGGTCGAGGCGGACGCCGCGCGCTGCGAGGCGACGATCGCCGCGGCGCACGCCGCATATCTCGAATGGCGCAAGGTACCGGCCCCCCAGCGCGGTGAATTCGTGCGCCTGCTGGGCGAAGAGCTTCGCGCGGCCAAGGCCGATCTCGGCCGGCTGGTGACGATCGAGGCGGGCAAGATCCTCTCCGAAGGGCTTGGCGAGGTGCAGGAGATGATCGACATCTGCGATTTCGCGGTCGGTCTCTCGCGCCAGCTGCACGGGCTCACCATCGCAACCGAGCGGCCAAACCACCGCATGATGGAAACCTGGCACCCGATGGGCGTGTGCGGCGTCGTCACGGCGTTCAACTTCCCCGTCGCGGTCTGGTCGTGGAACGCAGCACTCGCACTCGTTTGCGGCAACTCGGTCGTCTGGAAGCCGTCGGAGAAGACGCCGCTGACCGCGCTTGCGGTGGCCGCGATCTTCGACAAGGCCGCCAAGCGCCACGGCGGTGTGCCCAAGGGCCTCAACGGCGTGCTGATCGGTGCCCGCGCGCCGGGCGAAGCGCTGGTCGCAAGCCCGCTCGTGCCGATCCTGTCGGCGACCGGTTCGACGCGCATGGGCCGCGAGGTGGGCGCCACGCTCGCCCGGCGCTTCGCGCGCGCGATCCTCGAACTGGGCGGCAACAACGCCGCGATCGTGGCGCCGAGCGCCGATCTCGACCTTGCGCTTCGCGCGATCGCGTTCGCCGCGATGGGCACGGCCGGCCAGCGCTGCACGACGCTGCGGCGCCTCATCGTCCACGAAAGCGTATACGACAAGCTCGTGCCGCGCCTGATCCGCGCCTATGCCGGCGTTTCGATCGGCGATCCGCGAGCGGCGGGCACGCTCGTCGGTCCGCTCATCGACGCCGCCGCGTTCGACGGCGCGCAGAAGGCGCTGGCGGAAGCCAAGGCGCTGGGCGGCAAGGTGCACGGCGGCAACCGCGTCGAGCGCGCCGATCTCGCCGAAGGCGCGCGCTACATGCAGCCCGCACTGGTCGAAATGCCCAAGCAGGCCGGCCCGATGCTGCACGAGACGTTCGCGCCGATCCTCTACGTCGTGCGCTATCGCGAGTTCGCCGAGGCCGTCGAGATCCAGAACGGCGTGGGTGCCGGTCTCTCTTCGTCGATCTTCACGCAAGACATGCGCGAGGCGGAGCTGTTCGTTTCCGATTTCGGATCGGATTGCGGCATCGCCAACGTCAATATCGGCCCCTCGGGCGCCGAAATCGGCGGCGCGTTCGGCGGCGAGAAGGAAACAGGCGGCGGGCGCGAGGCGGGATCGGATTCGTGGAAGGCATACATGCGCCGCGCGACGAACACCGTCAATTACGGCACGACGCTGCCGCTCGCGCAGGGCGTCACGTTCGACGTGGCCGGCTAGGGGCGCACGCCCGGCGATTCCAGCGCCATTCCGGCGGCGCGGCGCATCAGGAAGGCTTCGAGCGCCACCAGTTCCGGCGCGCCGAACGCATAGGGTTCGGCGCGCACGCCCGTCATGCAGTTGCGCAGCCGGCGTTGCAGCGTGCCGACCGCCTGCCATTCCGAGCGGTAGATCGGATAGCCGGTCGGGTGACCCTGCGGGATCGCGGTGCCGGCCAAGTGTGCGCCCGCGCGCTGTTCGTGGCACTGCGCGCAGGACAGGTTGATCTGCCCCATCCGGCGCGCGAACAAGTCCGCGCCCGCCGCGACGGTGCGGTCGAGATTGGATTCGGCGGCCGAGACAATCGGCATGCCGCGCGACTGGCGTGCGACGAAGGCTTCCATCGCCACACGCGCGCGGCTTTCGGGGGCGGGCGACGGCGCACCTTGATGGCGCGAACGGCAATCGTCGATGCGCTGGTCGAGATCGACGACCCGGCCCGCGCTCGCGTCGAAGGCCGGATAGCGCACGGCTACGCCGCGCATGCTCTCGGCGCCACCGTGGCAGTCGGCGCAGGATTTCCCGGCCGTGCCCGCGCGCAAGTTCCACTGGGTCTCGCCTTCGGCCAGCCACAACGCCGCGGGATTGGCGAAATCGTCGCGCTGGATCGCCTGCAGCGCCGGGCTCATGTCGTCGAATCCCGAACGGCGTCTGTCGGCCGTCTGCGCGAGTGCGGCCGCGGCGAGGCCGGCGAAAACGACGACGATGCCGATGCGCGCCTTCACTCGACGGAAATCAGCGCGCTGTAGCTGGCCGAAAAGCCGTTGTCGCCCGTCCACTCGATCTCCAGCGCGCCCGAGGTCTCGGCCCGCACGTGGAAGACGAGGTAGGGATTGGCGGAAACCGCCGGCGACAATTTGGCCTCGAATACGATCTCGCCCGCGAAGCGGCAGCGCATGTGCTGCACGATGTCGCGCGGAATGATCGTGCCGTTGAGGCCGGGCCGGAAGCCCGTCTCCATCGGATGGGCGACGAGCGTCTTCACCTCGAAGGTCTCGCCGCGGCGCACGCGCTTGGGCGCGTTGACGAGCGGGGCCGCCATCACTCGAGCCCTTCGATGCAGGCCGCGATCGTCACGATCACGTCCACGCCCGCCGTCCAGAACGTGCCGTCCGCCATTTCGGCGACGGCCACCACGCGCTGCGTGTCGGCAAGCTTGATGCGCGTGGAAATCTCCGCGTGGCCCGCGCGCGGCCCGAAACGCACGCTGACGACGTGCGGCTGCGGGTTCTTCTCGTTGAAGACGTGGATCGCGGCGACCCGTTCGTTCCCGTCGACGGCGACGCGCATGGGCACGGTGTTGCCGTTGTCGACGAGCGGCTGGATGTCGAGCGCGACCTTGCCTTCGCGCAAGGGGCGGCCACGCGCCACTTCGGCGATGGCCGCGCGCATCGTCTCGCTCGTGGCGTGCGCCGCCGACAGCGGCACGAGACCGACGAGCGCACCGCCGACGAACATGCGCCGTGTGAGGGTCGCGTTCATCGCGGCGCCTTCAGCGTCGCGAGATAGGCGACGACATCCTCGATCTGCGCCGCCGTCAGGATCGGCTTGCCCGCGAAGGCGGGGGCCACGCGCGCATAGCCGTCGGTGCGATAGTAGGCCGGCATGATCGTGTCGGGCGTCGTGCGCTGCGGCTCGACCAGCCGGAGACGCAGCTGGCCTTCGTTCCATCGCGTTCCCGCCCCGTCGAGCGGCGGAGCCAGATCGCCCTGGAAGCGCAGCTCGGGGAAGGGGCCCGAATGGCACAGCACGCATAGTCCCACGGTCCGGTCGGCGACGATCGCGCGCCCGCGCGCCGCGTCGCCGATCGCGCCTTCCAGCGGGGCCGGAATCGCGTCGCCGACGACGGCATAGCCGCCCGCGTGGGCCGGTGCCGTCGCCGTCGCAAGCATCAGCGCGAGAACGGCCCTCACGCCGTCCGCAGGTCGTGCTTCGAAACCGGCAGCGAGCGCACGCGCTTGCCCGTCGCCGCGAAGATCGCGTTCAGCACCGCGGGTGCCGCCACGCCGATCGTCGGTTCGCCCACGCCGCCCCAGAAGCCGCCCGAAGGCACGAGCACCGTTTCGACCTTCGGCATCTCGTCCATGTGCAGGACGGGGTAGGTGTCGAAGTTCGTCTGCTCGATGACGCCGTCCTTGACGGTGCATTCGCCGTAGAGTGCCGCCGACAGGCCGTAGACGAACGAGCCTGCGACCTGCCGTTCGATCTGCGCGGGATTGACGACTGTGCCCGGGTCGGTCGCCGCGACGATGCGGTGGATCTTGAGCTTGCCGTCCTTGACCGAGACTTCCGCCACGGCCGCCACGTAGCTGCCGAAGCCCATGATCTGCGCGACGCCGTGGAACATGCCCGGTGCCGCCTTGCCGTAGCCGATGCGTTCGGCCGCCGCGTCGAGCACGGCGCGGTGCTTGGGCTTCAGGTACTTGCGGCGGAAGGCGAGGGGATCCTCGCCCGCCGCGCGCGCCAGCTCGTCCATGAAGCATTCGACGTAGATGGCGTTGTGGTTGAGGTTCACGCCGCGCCAGAAGCCCGCAAGGATGTGCGTGTTGCGCATCGCATGGTCGACCAGCAGGTTCGGCACGTCGTAGCCGAACTGGCCCTCCGCACCGCCGGCATTGAGGCCCTGGAAAACGACCGGGTCCATGCCGTTCTGCATGTTCTGGGGTGCGAGCGAAGCGAGGATCGACTGGCCGGAGATGCGGATATGCAGGCCCACGAGCTTGCCGCTCGCATCGAAGCCGCCCGTCAGCTTGCACTTCGTCACCGGATGGAACGCGCAGTGCATCATGTCTTCTTCGCGCGACCAGACGAGCTTCACCGGCGTGCCGGGCATCTGCTTGGCGATCAGCACGGCCTGGCGAACATAGTCCGACCGGCCGCGCCGGCCGAAGCCGCCGCCTAGGAACGTCTTGTTGACGTCGCACTTGGCGACGGGAAGTTCCGCCGCCTCGGCCGCGGCGGCGAGCGCCGCTTCGCCGTTTTGCGTCGGGCACCAGACTTCGCATTTTTCGGCCGTGTAAAGCGCCGTCGCGTTCATCGGCTCCATCGGTGCGTGGTTCTGGTAGGGGTACGAATAGACCGCCTCGACCGTCTTGGCCGCACCGGCGATCGCCGCCTTCGCGTCGCCCACGCGCGTGCCCACGAACGTGTTCTCGGCCGTCAGGCCTTCGGTCAGCATCGCGTCGATCGTGGCGCTCGACGTCTTTGCGCCCGGCCCCATGTCCCATTCGACGGGCAGGGCTTCCAGCGCCTTGCGCGCCTGCCAGTAGCTGTCGGCGACGACGGCGACACCCGTGCCGTCGACCGCCACGACCTTGCGCACGCCCGGCATCTTCTCGACCTTCGCGGCGTCGAAGCTTTTCAGCTTGCCGCCCTGCACGGGACAGTCGCGGATGGTCGCCGTCAGCATGCCCGGCAGGCGGATGTCGATACCGTAGACGAGCGAGCCGTCGACCTTCGGCGCGGTGTCGAGGCGTTTGACGCCCTTGCCCGCGAGCTTCCAGTCCTTGACGTCCTTGAGCTTGATGTCCTTGGGCGCATCCATCGTCGCCGCCTCGGCGGCGAGCGCACCGTAGGTCAGCTTGCGGCCCGAAGCGGCGTGCGTGACGACGCCGTTGGCGGCCGTGCAGTCGCCGGCCGGCACGTTCCAGCGCTTGGCCGCGGTTGCCACGAGCATGATGCGCGCGGCCGCACCGCCCTCGCGCACGTAGTCGTGCGACTCGCGGATGCCGCGGCTGCCGCCGGTCGAGAAGTTGCGCCACACGCGACCGCGCGCGACGTTCTGGCCCGGCGTGGGGAATTCGGTCGAAACCTTCGACCAGTCGCATTCCAGTTCCTCGGCCACGAGCTGGGCGAGACCGGTGAGCGTGCCCTGTCCCATTTCGGAACGCGCGATGCGGATGACGACGCGCTCGTCCGGATGGACGACGACCCACGCGTTGATTTCGCGCGCGGCACCGGCCGGCGCCTGCGCGCGCGCATCGGGAATGGCGAAGCCCAGCGACAGGCCGCCGGCGACCGAGCCGACGAGGAAGCTGCGGCGGTTCATGGACGTGATGGCGTTCATGGCTTGCGTCCTCCCCTCAGGCCTTGGCCGCGGCGTGGATGGCCGCGCGCACCTGCTGGTAGGTGCCGCAGCGGCAGATGTTGGTCATCGCCTCGTCGATGTCGGCGTCGGTGGGCTGCGGCTTCTCGGCGAGCAGTGCCGCGGCGGCCATGATCATGCCGCTCTGGCAGTAGCCGCATTGCGGCACGTCGTGTTCGAGCCAGGCCTGCTGGATCTTGTGCAGCTTGCCGGCGACGGCGAGCCCTTCGATCGTCGTGATCTTCCCGTTGCCGACGTCACCCACCGCCATCGAGCAGCTGCGCACCGGAACGCCGTCGATATGTACGGTGCAGGCGCCGCACTGCGCGATGCCGCAGCCGTATTTCGTACCGGTCATGCCCAGCGTGTCGCGCAAGACCCACAGCAGCGGCGTATCGGGATCGACGGCGGCTTCGAGCTTCTTTCCGTTGATCGTCAGGACGGCCATCTGCGTCTCCTTTGCGGGATCTTACCTGCGGCGAAATGACACTAGCGCCCGGTCCGGTCGAAGGGGAGTCGCCTCTGGTTACGGGGCGTTTATGCCCAAATCGCAGTCAAATTCCGGACAGCGGCCGTGCCGGATCGTTCGTGTACGGACAATTGCCTGATTTCTCGGCAAGCAGCGATTGACTTTGTCGACAATCGACAGCAGGCTGCCAGAAAGATTACCGGGTTACCAAACCCCGGCTTTCGGGAGTGAGACTGCCCATGCCTGCCCCGCGCGCCTCCGCGGCGCTTCAGCGCTTCACCGTTCTCGACCTGACCCGGGTCCGCTCGGGCCCCACCTGCGTGCGCCAGCTTGCCGACTGGGGCGCCAACGTCGTGAAGATCGAGATGCCCGCGCATCTCGAGGAAGCCGACCCGATGGGCGGCCCGCGCGACGGCGCGGACTTCATGAATCTCCACCGCAACAAGCGTTCGCTGACGCTGAACCTGAAATCGCCGGAAGGCATGGCGGTGTTCAAACGGCTGGTCGCGAAGGCCGACGTCGTCGTCGAGAATTTCCGGCCCGACGTGAAAGACCGGCTCGGCATCGCCTACGACGATCTGAAGAAAATCAATCCGCGCATCGTGCTCGGCAGCATCTCCGGCTTCGGGCAGGACGGTCCCTACGCCAAGCGGCCGGGCTTCGACCAGATCGCGCAGGGCATGGGCGGGCTCATGTCGGTGACGGGCCTGCCCGGACAGGGCCCGGTGCGCGTCGGCATTCCGCTTGCCGACCTCACGGCCGGACTATTCTGCGCGCTCGGCATCCTGACGGCCCTTCTCGAACGCGACGTGTCGGGCGAAGGCCAGTGGGTGCAGACCTCGCTCCTGCAGGCGCAGGCCTTCATGCTCGACTTCCAGGCCGCGCGCTATCTCGTGAAGGGCGAGGTCGCCAAGCAGGCCGGCAACAACCATCCGACCAGCATCCCGACCGGCGTATTCAAGACGCGCGACGGCTATCTCAATCTCGCGACGACCGGACAGTCGATCTGGGAACGCTGCGCCAAGGCGATGGGCGCTGAAGAACTGATCGCGCGGCCCGAATACGCGAAGATGTCGCTGCGTTCGCAGAACCGCGACAAGCTCAACGCCGAACTGCAGGCGGTCTTCGAGAAGGACGACACGGCCGCGTGGGTCGAGAAGCTCAACGCCGCCGGCGTGCCGTGCGGACCGATCTATTCGATCGACCAGATGTTCGCCGACGCGCAGGTCAAGCATCTGGGCGTGGCGCAGAAGGTCGCGGGCAGCGACATGACGCTGATGGGCCAGCCCTTCGGCCTCAGCCGCACGCCCGGCCGCCTCGACACGCCGCCGCCCGCGCGCGGCGCGCACAACGACGAAATCCTGGCCGAGTTCGGACTGGCGAAAGACGAAATCGCGGCCCTGAAGGCCGCCGGAACGATCTGAAGGAGACGACGGGTATGAGCGAGAAGATGCTGTCGCGCAAGGACGGCCGGATCGGGATCATGACGTTCAACAATCCCGAGAAGCACAACGCCGTCTCCTTCGAGATGTGGGAAGCCGCCGAGAAGATCCTCGACGATTTCCTCGCCGACAAGGACGTGCGCGTGATCGTGCTCACGGG
>JAYRKO010000514.1:0-2522 GCA_041905745.1 Tagaea sp.
CCGCTGGACTGGCCCGGCCTTGCCGATGCGCTCGCGCGCCTGCTGGACGCGCAAGGGGTCGCGCGCGCGCATGTGCTCGGCCATTCGATCGGCGGCATGGTCGCGCAGGCATTCGCCGCGCGCCATCTGGGTCGCGTGCGTTCGCTGATCCTGTCGGGCACGAGCCCGGCCTTCGGCCGCCCCGACGGCGACTGGCAGCGCGAATTCGTGCGTCAGCGTCTGGCGCCGCTGGAAACGGGCAAGACGCTCGCCGATCTTGCCGAAGCGACCGTGGCTGGCCTCGTCGGCCCCGGTACGTCGAAGGCGGCGCGCGACTTCGCGCAGGCGTGCGTCGCGCAGGTTCCCGTGCCGGCTTTTGCGGCGGCAATCCGGCTCATCGTCACGTTCGACGGGCGCGCGGACCTGCCGAAGATCACGTGCCCGACGCTGCTGCTGGCCGGCGAAAAGGACACGAACGCGCCGGCCGCGATGATGGAGAAGATGGCGACGAAGATCGCCGGCGCGAAGTTTGCGGTCCTGCGGGGCTGCGGGCATCTCGCGAACATCGAGGATCCGGGCGCGTTCGACGCGGCGGTCCTCGGATTTCTGGGGGAGGTGGAGGGACGCGATGCTTGAAGACCTGATCGGCCGTGTGGCGCGGCTGGGGCGCGAGAAATTCGCGCCGCGCGCGGAGGCGTTCGACCGCGATGCCCGCTTTCCCTTCGAGAACTACGACGATCTGCGCGCCGAAGGCCTGCTCGGTCTTTGCGTGCCAAAGCGCTACGGCGGGCTGGGGGCCGATTTCGCGACCTATTGCCGGGTCGCGGCGGAGATGGGCCGCTGGTGCGGCGCCACCGCGCTGACCTTCAACATGCATGCCTGCTCGGCACTGTGGACCGGACCGCTTGCCGACGATCTGGACCTGACGGCGGAGCAGCGCGGCGAACTGGAACGCCTGCGGGCGATCCACTACCCGCGCATCGTCGAGCGCGGTGCCATCTACGCGCAGCCCTTCTCGGAAGGGTCGGCGGCGGCGGCAGGCAAGGCGCCGTTCGGCACGCTTGCGAAGAAGGCCGACGGCGGCTGGATCGTCAACGGCAAGAAGATCTTCGCTTCGCTCGCGGGCGCGGCCGACTATTACGGCATCCTTTGCACCGAGGATCGTCCCGAGCGCTCGATGCGCGACACGCTCTATCTCGCGATCCCGAAGGAATCGCAGGGCCTGACCGTGACCGGCGACTGGGATCCGCTCGGCATGCGCGCGACCGTCTCGCGCACGCTGATCCTGAAGGACGTATTCGTACCGGACGACGCCCAGCTTCTGCCGCGCGGCGTCTATTTCAAGGCTGCGTCGGCCTGGCCGCACATGTTCATGACGCTGTCGCCGACCTACATGGGGCTTGCGCAGGCGGCCTACGATTTCACGGTGCAGTACCTGCGCGGCGAGACGCCGGGCCAGCCGCCCGTCAAGCGGCGCATGTATCCGACCAAGCAGATCGCGGTCGCCGAGATGTACATCAAGCTCGCACAGACCCGCGCGCTGTTCGAGCGCACGATCGATGCCGCGCGCGTGAATCCGACCAAGGCCCAGCGTCTCGACGCCTACGCCACGCAGTACACGATCATGGAGAACGCCAACGACCTGTGCCGGCTGGCGATCCGCACCTGCGGCGGCCAGTCGATGCTGAAGTCGCTGCCGCTCGAGCGGCTCTACCGCGACAGCCGCTGCGGCTCGCTGATGCTGCCGTGGACGGCCGAGCTTTGCCTGGACCGGCTGGGGCGCGAGGCGCTCTACGAGGCGGGCGAAAGCGACGAATGACCGATCTCGCCGTCTGGATCGAGCGCCACGCGCGCCGCACGCCGGATGCGACGGCCCTGCGCTTCGAGGGGCGTCGGATCGCCTACCGCGAGTTTGCGGCGCGCATCGCGCGCGTGGCGGCCGATCTGGTGGCGCGCGGCATCGGGCCCGGCGACCGGGTGGCGCTGCTGTCGACGAACGATCCGGACTATCTGGCGCTGCTCTTCGCGTGCGCGCGGCTGGGCGCGCTGCTGGTGCCGCTCAACTGGCGGCTGGCGCCGGCCGAGATCGCGCAGATCCTCGCCGATGCGGAACCCAAGCTGCTGATCTGCGAACGCGCGCTTGGCGCGTCGGTCGCAGCGCAGGCGCCATTGTGGCTCGACGAACTTTCCGGGCGCGAGGGCGCCGTCGCGCACGCGGGCGGGCCGGCGGCGCCCGTATTGCTCGTCTACACCTCGGGCACGACGGGCCGGGCCAAGGGTGCCGTCCTGACGCAGGATGCGCTCGCGTGGAACGCGGTCAACAGCCAGCACATGCACGACATGACGTCGGCCGACCGCATCCTGACGTTCCTGCCGATGTTCCATGTTGGCGGCCTCAACATCCAGACGCTGCCGGCATTGGCCCTGGGGGCGGAAGTCGTCCTGATGCGCCGCTTCGAGCCGGGCGAGGCGCTGGCGGCCATCGCGCGCGAACGGCCGACGCTGTCGCTGGTCGTACCGGCGGTCATGAAGGCGATGATCGA
>JAYRKO010000014.1:0-14052 GCA_041905745.1 Tagaea sp.
TGCGCCCCGACCCGTTCCCCGGCTTCCTGCTGAGCGCGCAGCCCTGCCGGCCGGCAAGCCGCGGCCGCATCGAGATCGCATCGGCCGATCCGTTCGCGGCACCCGCGATCCATCCCGGCTCGCTGTCGGCACCCGAGGATCTCGAAGCACTTCTCGCCGGCTCGAAGCTGCTGCGCCGGCTTGCCGGGACGCCGCCGCTGCGCGCGGTCATCGAGCGCGAACTCCAGCCCGGTCCCGACACGGCGTCCGACGAAAGCCTGATCGCCGACATCCGGCAGCGCGCGGGCACCGTATTCCACCCGGTGTCGACGGCCCGCATGGCGCCGGTCGCTGCCGCAGGCGCGGTGGATGCGCAGCTGCGCGTGCACGGCGTCGGGGCGCTGCGCATCGCCGATGCGTCCGTCTTCCCCTTCGTCACGTCCGGCAACACGAACCTGCCGACGATGATGGTCGCCGAAAAAGCCGCCGACCTGATCGCCGGCCGCAATCCGCCGCCCGCCGAGGAGAGCTGAACCGATGTCCGCCGAGCAGTTCGCGCCCGATTTCACGACGAATCCCTACTGGTGGGAGCGCACGCCGCGCCCGCGCCTGATGCAGCGCGAGCTGCCGGCGAAGGCCGACGTGCTCGTCGTCGGCTCGGGTTACACGGGCCTGCATGCGGCCTTGCAGACCTCGCGCGCGGGCCGCTCGACCGTCGTGATCGACGCCGAGGATGCGGGCTGGGGCTGCAGCACGCGCAACGGCGGGCAGATCTCGACGAGCATCAAGCCCGCCTTCGCCGAACTGGTGCGCCGCTACGGCGCCGAGAAGGCCGCCGCGATCCTGCGCGACGGCCACGCGTCGCTCGCCTATGTCGGGCAGTTCGTGCGCGAGGAGAAGATCGACTGCGATTTCGGCGTCGTCGGCCGCTTCCACGCGGCGCACAATGCGCGCCAGTTCGACGTGCTCGCGCGCGGTGCCGCGAACCAGACGAAGGGCTTCGAGGTGCCGGTCAAGGTCGTGCCGCGCGCCGAACAGCGCAGCGAATTGGGCACCGACGCCTATTTCGGCGGCGTCGTGCTGGAGGCGCACGCGTCGGTCGATCCGGCGCGCTTCCATGCCGGCGCGCTCGCGCGCGTCCAGGAGGCGGGCGGCGAGATCCACGCCCACACGCCCGCCACCGAAATCCGAGCGCTCGCCGGCGGCGGCTTCGACGTCGTGACGCCGCGCGGCACGTGCCGCGCGCGCGACGTCGTCGTGGCGACAAACGGCTATACCCAGCGCGTGACGCCGTGGCTGCGCCGGCGCGTGATCCCGATCGGCAGCTACATCATCGCGAGCGAGGCGCTGGCGCCCGACCTGATGGCGCGCCTGATGCCGAAGGACCGGATCGTCAGCGACACGCGCAAGGTCGTCTACTACTACCGCGCCTCGCCCGACCGCACGCGCATCCTGTTCGGCGGGCGTGTGTCGCATTCGGAAACCGACCCGCGCGTCAGTGGCCCACTGCTGCGCAAGGAAATGGTGCGGCTATTCCCCGAGCTGGCGCAGACCCGAATCAGCCATTCGTGGTGCGGCTTCGTCGCCTACACGTTCGACGAACTGGCCCATATCGGCCGACACGAAGGCGTCCACTACGCGATGGGCTATTGCGGCTCGGGCGTGGGGATGGCGAGCTATCTGGGCATGAAGCTCGGCCGGCAGGTGCTGGGCAAGTCCGACGCGACGACGGGGCTCGGCGACGTCGACTTCCCGACGATGCCTTTCTATACGGGCAACCCGTGGTTCCTCGCACCCTCGGTCATGTATTACCGCTGGCGCGACGGGGTCTAGGCGCTATTTCGGGCCCTACTATTTGGGAGCGGGCGTGCCGTCGAACTTCTTCGAAATGCCCGCCCAGCAATCCGCATAGTCGGCCTGAAGGCCGGGCAGTTCGGCCGCAAATTTCGTCAGGTGCTGGGGAAGCCGCGTTTCGAACATGAAGGCGAGCGTTCCCGCGAGCTTGGCGGGCGCAAGTTCGGCGCGGCTCGCCTTTTCGAACGCGTCGCGGTCGGGGCCGTGGGGCAGCATGCAGTTGTGCAGGCTGAAGCCACCGGGAACGAAGCCTTCTTCCTTGGCGTCGTAGCGGCCGTAGATCAGCCCCATGAATTCCGACATGAGGTTCGAGTGGTACCAGGGCGGGCGGAAGCTGTGCTCGGCCACCATCCAGCGCTCGGGGAAGATCACGAAATCGACATTCGCGGTGCCCGGCTCGCCCGACGGCGAGGTCAGCACCGTGAAGATCGACGGGTCCGCATGGTCGAACAGGATCGGTCCCATCGGGCAGAACCTGCGCAGGTCGTATTTGTACGGCGCGTAGTTGCCGTGCCAGCCGACGACGTCTAGCGGCGAGCGCGGGATGTCGCAGGCGTGGAAGGCGCCGCCCCATTTGACGATCAGGCGCGAACGGGCCTCGCGGTCCTCGAACGACGCGACGGGGTAGAGGAAGTCGCGTGCGTTGGCCGAACCGTTGGCGCCGATGGGGCCTAGTTCGGGCAGCGCGAAGCGCTGGCCGAAATTCTCACACGCATAGCCGCGCGCCGGGCCTTCGCTCACCTCGACGCGGAACTTGACGCCGCGCGGCAGCACCGCGATCTCGCCGGGGCCGATTTCGAGCCTGCCCAGCTCGGTCGCGAACAGCAGGCGGCCGCGCTCGGGCACGACGAGCAGCTCGCCGTCCGAATTCATGAAGTACTCGTCGCGCATCGAGGCGGTGACGACGTAGGCATGCGTCGCCATGCCGGCCTGCGTGGCGACGTCGCCGGCCGTCGTCAGGGTGCGCATGCCGGTCACGAAGGTGTGGTCGCCGGCCGGGATCGGCACCGGGTTCCAGCGCAGCGGCCCGAGCGGCACGCCGTGCGCGGCAATCGCGGGCGGCGATTTCCAGTGCGGCACGTCGATGCGCGCGAAGCGGCCCATGTGCCGCACGGTCGGCAGGATGCGGTAGAGCCACGTGCGCCCGTTTACCGCGCGCGGGGCGGTGAAGGCCGTGCCGGACAGCTGCTCGGCATAGAGCCCGTAGGCACACCGCTGGGGCGAATTCTGCCCCTGCGGGACCGCGCCGGGCAGCGCCTCCGTCTCGAACTCGTTGCCGAACCCGCTCATGTAGCGAAGCGTCATGGCCGTTCCCCGAAGATTGTCGACGACCGCCCGCCGGGCGGTAGCGCCTCTTGCCCCAACCAATATGTGGTTTGGGGCGGGCGACCAAGCTCCGTCTTGCCGCAGGCCGGAACCTTGTGAGTCTGCGAAGGAAAATTCGGTGCGCGGCGAAACTTTCCTTGATTGTGCGCGAACCGGAAGCGGGTGCAATTGGCGCCCGCCCGATTTTCGACCGGAGATCCCGATGCGCCGTACCGTCGCCCTGTTCCTGTCGCTGGCCGCGTTGTGCATCGGCCCGCGCGACGCATCGGCGCAGGAAGCGCGCCAGATCCGCATCGCGCCGCAATTCGGGATCGCGTACCTGCCGCTCCATGTCGTGCGCGAGCAGAAGCTTCTGGAAGCGAGCGTGCGTGCGGCGGGCCTGCCGGAGCCGAATGTCGAGTGGCTGACGATCTCGGGTGCGGCGGCGATGAACGACGGGCTGCTGTCGGGCACGATCGAGTTCGTCACCGCCGGCGTCACACCGATGATCGTCGTGTGGGACCGCACGCGCACGCAGCACAAGGTGCGCGGCGTGGCCTCGCTCGGCTCGATGCCGAACTACCTGCTCACCAACAATCCGGCCGTGAAGACGGTCGCCGACCTCACCGCGCGCGACCGCATCGCGCTGCCCTCCGCGCGCATCGGCTTCCAGGCGACGCTGATCCAGATGGCGAGCGAGAAGGCCTTCGGTGCGGGCAATTTCGGCCGGCTCGACGAGCTTTCGGTCAGTATGTCCCACCCCGACGCGACGGTCGTGATGCTGTCGGGCAAGTCGGAGATCACGGCCCACTTCACCAGTCCGCCCTTCCAGCAGCGCCAGCTCGAGGACCCGAAGATCCGCAAGCTCGCCTCCAGCTACGATCTGCTCGGCGGGCCGCACACGTTCAACGTCGTCTACGCCACGGGGCGCTTCGCCGACGCCAACCCGAAGACGGTGCGCGCGTTCGTCGACGCGCTCGACGCCGCGAACCGCTGGATCGTCGCCAATCCGCGCGCGGCGGCCGAGCTCTATCTGCGCGCCGAGCCGTCGAGCCTGACGGTCGATTTCGTCGAGAAGATCGTCGCCGACCCGGAAAACAATTTCACGACGACGCCGGAGAAGTCGCTCGCCTTCGCCGAGTTCCAGCATCGCGTGGGCCAGATCAAGGAAAAGCCGGCGAGCTGGAAGGACCTGTTTTTCCCCGCTCTGCACGACAAGCCGGGCAGCTGAGCGGGCGTTTCAGAAATCGACGCCGGCGTTCCGGCCGGCACGCCAAACCCGAATCAGCGTGTAGGCCATCAGCCCGAACAGCAATGCGCCCAGCACGGGCCACGGCCAGTAGAGCGAGAATTTCGGGATCCAGCCGTAGAGCGCACGCCGGCAGTCCGGCGACCAGGCGGGCAGGTGGGCCTGGCACTGGCGCCAGACCGGACTGCGCAGCCACATCGTCAGCGTGCCGATCACCCAGCCGAGGGTGGCGGCGCCGAAAACGACCATCCGGTGTACGGGCTCCAGGTGCCTGCGCGCCATCGCGGGGCCTCCGTCGCGACATCCTATATCGGAATTGTTGCGGTTCGCGACGGGTGGATTGGCACCTATTTATAGGTCTATTTTCTTGACAATCATTTGCCGGCAGTCGAATATTTATGCGCTTTAAACGTGTTAGAGGAGATCGAAGGAATGGCGTCGCGTCGGGTTCGATATCGGTTACCTGCCAACGATTGCAGAGACTTGGGAGGTGACGGTCGCCTGTTGTCGCGCGACCGGGCGACCGGGGCCGCCTATTTTACGGCGCCCGTCGTGAGCCCGCGCACCACGAAGCGCTGGCCGAACGCCATCAGCAGCAGGGCCGGCACGATCGCGATCATCGAGGACGCCGCCATCTGCGCGTGCTGGATCTCGAATTGCTGGGCGAAGCGCGCGATGGCGACCGGCACGGTCGCGGTGTCGCGCGCCGTCAGGTTCAGCGCGATGGCGAATTCGTTCCAGCTGAACACGAAGGAGAGGATGCCGGCGGAAACGAGGCCCGGGCCCACCAGCGGCAGGATGATGCGCCGGAAGGTCGTGAAGTCGCCGCAGCCGTCGATCGTGGCGGCCTCGCGCAGTTCGCTCGGCACCTCGTTGAAGTAGGTGAGCATGATCCACATCGTCATCGGCAGGTTGATCGTGATGTGGGTCGCCACCAGCGCCAGCAGCGTGTTGTAGAGGCCGAGCGACTGGAAGAGCAGATACCACGGCCCGACCAGCGTGATGACCGGGATCATGTGGAAAATCAGCACCCAGCCCATCAGCAGCTTGGCGAAGAGACGGCTGTGGAACCAGCGATGGATGCCGTAGGCGCCCAGAGACCCGACGACCAGCACGGCGATCGTGCTGAGGCCCGCGACGACGAAGCTGTTCAAAAGATTGTGAACGAGATCCGACCGGCGGCTGAACAGCACGTCGGTATAGTTGTCGAGCGTGGGCTCGAACACCCAGGCGCCGGAATAGATCGCGATCTGGTACTTGATCGAGTTGAGGAAGATCCAGGCGGTGGGGCCGACGATGAACAGGATCGCCAGCGCCACGACGCCGTAGCCGATCCACGCGGCGCGGCCGTGCAGGGGGATCATCGGCCGGTCCTTTTGCGTTCGATCTGCGACGCCGACCATCTGCCGACGGCGAGGGTGGCGACGATCACGCCGATGATGCTCAGCGACAGCATCGCGCCGTAGCCGAGCTGGTTTTCCTCGAAGAACACGCGGTTCAAATGCAGGCTGAGCAACTCGGTCGACGTGCCCGGCCCGCCGGAGGTCAGCAGATAGACTTGATCGAACGCCTTGAACGCGACGATGGCGCGGAACAGGGCCGCGACCGCCAGGGCGGGGCCCAGCAGCGGCAGGATGATCAGGCTGATCATCTGCCAGGCCGTGGCGCCGTCCACGCGCCCGGCTTCCAGCACGTCCTGCGGCAAGGTTTCGATCGACGCGAACAGGATCAGGAACACGAAGGGCGTCCAGTGCCAGACGTCGACGATAACGACCGACAACAGCGCCCAGCGCGTGTCACCCAGCCAATTGAGCGGCGCTAGGCCGATCAGCCCGACCATCTGGTTGAGCAGGCCGAAATCGTAGTTGAACATCAGCTTCCACATGCTGCCGATCGCGACGGCGGGCAGCAGGATCGGCAGAATCATCACCGTGCGCGCGAAATTGCGGCCGCGCGGCATGCAGGCGATGAACAAGGCGGCGAAGAAGCCCAGCACCATCTCGATGGCGACCGACAGCACGACAAAGACCAGCGTGTTGACGACCGCGTCGCGCAAGACTTCGTCGCCCAGCAGAAGGTCGAGATTGCGGCGCGGCGAATAGGTCCAGAACGTGCCCTCGGCGGTGATCTGGATCGTCGACAGCGCCATCGGCACGAGCTGGAGGACGGGATAGACCGACAGCACCAGCAGGAAGGCCAGGCACGGCCACATGCTCCAATGGCGGAAGGTCCGGTTGAGGAGGTCGTCTTTCATCCGCGTGTCACCCGTCGGGCTGGCCCCGATGCGGCGACGGGGACCGGATCGGAAGATCCGGTCCCCGTCATCCGGCCCGATACTTTACGTCACTCCGGCAGCGCGTCGAGCCTGCCGGTGCGCCGGCCGGTGCGCTGGAAGATCTCCTCGATCTCGCGCGCGGCGGTGTTGAGCGCGCGGCCCGACGACATCTCGCCGATCAGCGCCTGGTTCAGGCGCAGGCCGAGAACGGACTCGACCTGCGCGCCTTCCGCGAAGCCCAGTTCCTGACGGGCGTATTTCTGGCTGTCGCTATAGGTCTTCATCCAGCGGAATTCCGGCTTGCCGGCAAGATCCGACGCGAAGACGTCGGAACGCACGGGAATGCCGCCGGCTTCGGCGTAGGCGCGCTGCGCGCCGGACGTAAGGAACCAGCGCGAGAAGGCGAGGGCGGCGCGCTGGCGTTCGGCCGAGACATTCTTCGGCACGGCGAAGACCCAGTTGCCGATCGCCACACCGGGGTCGCGGCCGGGGAATCCCGGGACGATCGTGACGTTCATCTTTCCGACGACGGCGGATTTCTGCTTGTCGTCGAAGGTCGACCACGCGGCGATGACCGCGAGGCCCTGCACCGCGCGGCCGGTCGCGAGCAGCTGGATCACGTCGCCCTGGCCGATCACGCCGACGTTCGGTGGCGCGCATTCCTTCTGCAGCGAAATGAACTGATCGAGCGCCACCTTCGCTTCGGGCGAATTGATCGTGACGGTGTAGTCGCCGTTCTGCGGCGCGCGGACCACCGATGCGCCGGCGCCCAGCATCAGGGACGTCCAGTCGGAGCGGATCGGGTTGCCCTTCTCGCCGCGTGCGACGAAGCCGTACATATTCGGCGGTGCGTAGAATTTCTTGCAGATCGCCGCGACATCGGCCCAGGTCTTGGGCGGCTGAATGCCGGCCTGCTGCAGCAAGTCGGCGCGATAGTAAAGGACATGGACGTTGCCGTTGGGGGAGAAGCCCATCAGCTGGCCGCCCTCGCGGGTGCGCCAGCGGCGCTGCGCGTTCCAGTAGTTCGAATCCTCGTACGTCAGCACTTCGGCGGGCAAGGCGAAGCCCGGATCGATCTCCGTCAGCGGCCGCAGGAAATTGCCTTCGTAGAATTCGATCGTCCACGGCGTGTCGAGATTGACGAGATCGTACGGGCTGTTCGCCGCGCGCACGGCGTTGCGCGCCTTTTCCAGCACGCCGCCGTAAGGCGTCACGTCGAGATTCACCTTGTTTCCGGTTTGCTTCTCGTAAAGATCGACCGTCTTCTCGAACCCGCTGAACCAGGGCGAGGAGTTGATCAGGATCGAGATCTCGGGGTGTTTGCCGACATTGGCGAAGGGCGTTTGGGCGCCGGCCGGCCCGGCGGCGGCGAACGCCAATGCGCTCGCCGCCGCAAATGCGGTCGCGAATTGGAACTTCATGGTTTCCTCCCTTGTTGACAGGGGCCGTCAAGCGGCCAGTTTGGGACCGATTCCGTAGCGGGCGTAGATCTCGGCCGGGGCGTCGTGCAGGCGCATCTGTTCGGCGATTCCGGCTAGGAAGCGCCGCTCGATCGCGTCGTCGCGGAAGGGCTCGAGTTGCTTGGGATCGACCGAAATGTCGTAAAGCGTCGTGCCCACGCCGGGATCGAATTTCTTGCCGTCGTGCACGGGAATGCGCCGCGCATCCATCAGCGCGTCGATCTTCAGGACCGGCATGCCCTTGGTGAAGTCGAACGGCTCGCGCAGTTTCGCGGTCCTCATCTCGGCCGCACTGAACAGCGAATGCAGATGCGTGGGCATCAGCGTGTATTCGTGCAGGCCCGGCCCGTAGAGATCGCCCGGGTAGAGGTAATAGGTGTAGCGCCCGTCGGTGGCACCGATCGGCCCGCCGAACATGCCGAAAATCCCGATATCGCGGATCGGCTTGTCCTCGTCGAGCATCGGCAGCAGCGAACGGCCGCAGACTTCGGGCGGAACCGCGATGCCGAACATGTCGAGTATCGTCGGCATCAGGTCCATCGTCTGGGTCACGCAGGCGCGGCGCTGCCCGGCGCTGCGCGCATGCGTCGGGTGATGGATGATCAGCGGAATGTGGGAGATGTCGGTGTAGTAGGGCATCAGATTCTTGCCCCACCAGTCGTGCTCGGCCAGCAGGAAGCCGTGGTCGGTCGACAGCACGATCGCCGTGTCCTTCCACATGTCGTGCTTGTCGAAATAGTCGAGCAGCTTGCCGAAATAGTGGTCGCAGGCGGTCATCAGCGCCGCATAGTTGGCCCGGATCTCGGCGATCTCCTCGGGGCTTTCGGCGACCTTCTCGTAGTGCGGCCAATCGAGGATGCCGCCGTTATAGCCCGTGCGATAACGGTCCTTGAACCTGTCGGGCGCATGGAAGGGCTCGTGCGGGTCGAAGCATTCCAGCAGCATGAACCAATTGTCGGCACCGCGATTCAGGTCGAGGAATTCGAATGCGCTGTCGAAACAGCGTGGCAGGCAGAAATCCTTCTCCTCGACCATGTATTCGCGATTGATCGCGTTCTGCAGGCGCTTCCAGCTGCTGGCGAAGTCGTAGTGTTTGACGTTGTATTTTTCCTGCAGCCGGTCGATCGGCGGCTGGACCATCGCCTTCCACGGGTCGTACTCTTGGCCGCGGATGAAGTCCCAGGTCCGGAAGCGCCCGTGATAGGTGGCGCCGCCATCTTCGAAATAGTGCATATGGTCGGTCACGAGATGCGAATGGATATTCGCGTCGCGCAGCATCTCGGGAAACGAATTGTCGTAGGGCTCCATCGGGCCCCAACTGCGATGCAGGAAGTTCATCCGGCCGGTATGGATGTCGCGCCGTGCGGGCATGCAGGGCAGGCTGCCAACGAAATGGCTGTCGAACGTTACGGCGCGCCGGGCGAAGCGCTTGAAGTTCGGCGTGTGCACATGCGTCTCGGCGTACGCGCTCATCGCCGAGCGCACGAGGGAATCGAACAGGACAAACACGGTACGCATTGCCGGCGCTTTCTCCCCATTTCGGCGCAATTCCCGCGCCTTGGATTCTTCGACTTTCCATTAGATGAATTAGTCCGTAAAGTTCCATTTAGGCCTATTTGGATAACTAAAAAGAATAGCTATGCTGCAAAACGTCGCGCTCCTCCGCCAGTTCCTCGCCGTCGCGAAAGGCGGCAGCATCAGCGCCGGTGCGCAGGCGCTGTCGATCAGCCAGCCGGCGGTCAGCAAGGCGATCCACCGGCTGGAACGCGAAATGGGCGTGACGCTGTTCGAGCGTCGTGCGCGCGGCGTGGTGCTCACGCGATTCGGCACCGCGTTGCTGCGCCACGCGAAGCAAATCGAAACCGAATGGAACTTCGCGCAGTCCGAACTCGGCGCGTTCAAGTCGGGAAGGACGGGTCATCTGCGCATCGGCGCAGGCCCGTATTTTGGCGCCGCTTTGTTGCCCGGGGCGATTTCCGAACTGCAGAGCCGGTTTCCGGGATTGCGCATCAATCTGCAGATCGACGCAAACCCGAAGACGCTGCCGAGCCTGTTCAGCGGCGATCTCGACATCGTCATCGCGCGCATCCCGACGGCGAACGTTCTGGACTATATCGAGACGCGCCACATCGCGAATATCCGGCAATGCGTCATCGCCGCCGCCGATCATCCGTTGGCCCGGAAGCGGCGGGTCACGGCGGCCGATCTCGTGGCCTATCCCTGGATCCTCTACGAAGACGACGACGAAACGATCGCGTCGCGCGACAACATGTTCCGGCGTCTGGGCGCGGAAGCGCCGCGCGTCGCGCTGATGTCGACTTCGCTGCTGGCGATCTTCCAGCTTCTCCGGACCGGGACATATCTCAGCAGCGTGGCGACCGGGCTTCTCGCCTCGCAAGTCGGTCAAGGGCTGGTCGAAATTCCGCTGCCGATCGAGGTGTCGCGCTTCAAGGGCGGGGCGATGTTCGCGCGCACGTTGGCAAACGTGGCGCCCGTCAATACGCTTATCGAATTGCTGCGAAAAGGGGCGTCGGCTTCGGGCTGACCTCCCGGCCGGACCGCGGCCGACCGTCAGGCAAGCTGCGGAACGTGGCGGCGCAGGGCGGCCAAGACCAGATCCGGATCGGTCAGGTGCGGAAGATGCCCGGCCGTGGGCAGGATCTCCATCCGGCAATCGGGAATGTGGTCGCGCAGGTACTCGGCCGCCGCCGCCGGAACGGCGGGATCGTCGGCGGTCTGCAGCACGCTCGTCGGAACCCGGCAGCGGTCGAGGACGTTCCGGAAATCGCTGTTCATGACCGTCTGCCACGTCGCCAGCGCGATGTCCGGCCGCATCCGACGCATGGATTCGGCGAAGATCCTGGTCGTGCTGTGGTCGGCCGGCCGGGCGACCATGATCGGCGCGAAGTCGCGCGCCCAGCTCTTGAAATCGGCCGCGATGACTTCGAACATCGCCGTCATGTCTTCCCGCGCCAAGCCTTCCGGATAGCTCTCGTCTTCGAGATAGCGCGGCGAGGCACCAAGCAGAATGAGTCTGTCGAATATCTGCGGCCGATCGAGGGCGGCGAGGAGGCCGGCCATCCCGCTCATCGAATGGCCGAGGAAGATGACCTTGCGAAGTCCGAGGTCGGAGACGACGTCGAGAATGTCCTCGGCGTAGTCGGCGAGCGTCGAATGCTGGCGGAATAAGAACGCGTCCGGCGACGCAGCACCGGAACATGCGAGATCGAACCGGACCACCCGCATGCGTCGGCGCAGGTCCGGAACCATCGCATCCCAGACGTTCTGGTCGCTACCGAAGCCGTGGACAAGGACGATCGCACCGCCGGAATCGCCCTCGATGCGGGCATTCATGAGGCGGGACAGACGCATGTGTCCATATAGCCGCTACGCCCGCCGAGGTCGAGCGTCAGGTGTTGCCCTCTGCCGCCCGCATCGCCTCGATCCGGATCTCTTCGGTCAACCGCGCCTTGAGGGCGGAAAACTCCGGCGTCGTCTTGACCGTGTAGTGGCGCGGGTGCGGGAGGTCGACGCGCATGTCCGCCTTGATGCGACCGGGGCGGGCGGTCATCACGACCACGCGCGAGGCCATGAAGATCGCTTCGTCGATGTCGTGCGTGACGAAGATGACCGTCTTGCGCTCGCGCTCCCAGATGCCGAGCAGCAGTTCCTGCATGAGCGCGCGCGTCTGGTTGTCGAGCGCGCCGAACGGTTCGTCGAGAAGCAGGATCTCGGGGTCGTTGGCGAGCGCGCGCGCGATCGCGGTGCGCTGCTGCATGCCGCCCGAAAGCTGCTTTGGCAGATGGCGCTCGAACCCGCGCAGGCCGACCTTCTCTATGTAGGCGCCGACCTTCGCCGCGATTTCGCGCTCGTCCACGCCGCGCTCGCGCAGTCCGAAGGCCACATTGTCGGCGACGGACAGCCACGGGAACAGCGTATAGGACTGAAACACCATTCCCCGATCGGGTCCGGGCCGTGTGATCTCGCGCCCATCGAGAAGGACGCGACCTTCGCTCGGCCGATCGAGGCCTGCGACGATGCGAAGCAGCGTCGACTTTCCGCAGCCGGAAGGGCCGAGGAGCGTGATGAAGTCGTTCTCCGCGACGCAGAGATCGACCGGTTCGAGCGCGCGCAGTGCCGGCCGGTCGTCGGCGCCCGGGAATGTGCGGGAGATGCCCTCGATCTTCAGCTTGGGGCGGCCGTTCATGCGAGCCGCCAGGCGAAGAAGCGCCGGTTCGCCGCCTTGAAGGCGAAGTCCGAAACAAGGCCGATGACGCCGATGACGATGATGCCGAACACGATCTGGCCCGTCGCCATCAGCGCCTGGCTTTCGATGATCATGTGGCCGATGCCGGAGGACGACCCGATCAGTTCCGCGACGATCACGTAGGTCCATGCCCACCCCAGAACGAGGCGCAGGATCTCGGCGATCTCGGGTGCGTTGGCCGGGATCAGGACCCGTCGCACGACGCCGGACGAGCCGGCACCCAGCGTATAGGCCGCCTCGACGAGGTCGCGGCGCGTGTTGCCGACCGCAACCGCGACCATCAGCACGATCTGGAAGACCGAGCCGATGAAGATCACCAGCAGCTTCTGCGTCTCGCCTATTCCGGCCCACAGGATCAGCAGCGGCACGAAGGCAGATGCCGGCAGATAGCGCGCGAAGGAAACGAAAGGCTCGAAGACAGCTTCGATCGGCTTGTAGGCGCCCATCGCGATGCCGAGCGGAACGGCCACCGCCGCGGCAAGTGCGAAGCCGCCCACGACGCGCCAGACCGTCACGCCGATATCGCGCGCGAACCCGAATTTGACGATCAGGGTCCAGCCGTCGACGGCCATCGTGAACGGGTCGGCGAGGAAAATGGCCGGTACGAGGCCGCTCAGCGTCGCCGCCGCCCAGGCCGCGAAGAAGACGACGAAGAACGAGATTCCCAGAACGACGCGCGCGGGGCCCCCGACGGGTTCGAGCGGACGGAGTTTCGGCATGCGGGGACCGGAGGGCGCCGGGCGCGGATGCGCCCGGCGCCTGCGGATCACTGGATGAAGCGCGTGTCGGCGAGCGCGCCCATGTCGGGCTTCGCCTTGATGATTCCGATCTCGAGCAGCAGATCGGCCGCTTCGTTCGAGAACGTCTTGAACTCGCTCTCGAAGAACTTCTTGTTGGCCGCGCGATCCTGCCAGCGGAGATACTTCGAGGATTCGGCGAATTGCGCGCCCGTCTGCTTGACGTCCGCACCCATGATCTCGTTCGCCTTCGCAGGCTCCTTGGCGATCATGTCGATCGCCTG
This sequence comes from Tagaea sp., assembly GCA_041905745.1. GTDB lineage: Bacteria > Pseudomonadota > Alphaproteobacteria > CACIAM-22H2 > CACIAM-22H2 > Tagaea. The sequence goes on from JAYRKO010000014.1 coordinate 13,411, forward strand.
AAAATAGCTGTCCGCGAGCGCCTTGGCGGCGGCCGGGTTGTCGGCGAGGAATTTCGGCGTGCAGCCGAACGTGTCCATGATCATCGGATAGTCGAGGGTCGTGGCGATGATCTTGCCGGCCTGCGGTGCGGCGCGCACCGAGGAGAGGTAGGGCTCATAGGTCATCGCGGCGTCGTTCTGGCCGGCGATGAAGACCTGTGCCGCCGGACCGGGTTCGAGATTGACGACGGTGACGTCCTTGACCGAGAGGCCATTCTTCTTGAGGAACCAGGCGAGCGTGAAATAGGGCGCGGTGCCCGGCGCCGACGCGGCGACCGTCTTGCCCTTCAGGTCCTTGATCGACTGGATCGAGTTGCGCACGACCATGCCGTCGGCACCATAGCTCTTGTCGAGCTGGAAGATCTGCTTGGTCGGAACGCCGTTGGCATTCCAGACGACCCACGTCTCGACCGTCGTGGCCGCGCATGCGACCTGCCCGGATTGGATCGCGAGGTGGCGGCTGGCCTGCGGGATCTTCGACAGCGTCACGTCGAGGCCGTTCTTCTGGAAGATGCCGGCTTCCTTGGCGAGCGTCAGCGGCGCGAAGCCGGTCCAGCCGGAATAGCCGATCGTCAGCTTCGTCTGGGCCGACGCCGGCAGGGC
>JAYRKO010000515.1:0-2503 GCA_041905745.1 Tagaea sp.
ATCGCGTCGAGGTCGGCGCCAAGTCGATCTGCTACGTGACCGACACCGAACACGTTCCCGGCAAGCCCGACGAAAGCATCCTCGGTCTCATCGCGGGCGCCGATCTGGTGATCTACGATTCGACCTATACCGACGACGAATATCCCGGCCATGTCGGCTGGGGCCATTCGACGTGGCAGGAAGGCGTGCGTTTGGTCGAAAAGGCGGGCGCCAAGCGCCTCGCGATCTTCCACCACGATCCCTCGCACGACGATGCGTTCATGGACCGCATCGCCGCCGCCGCGGCCGCCGCGCGGCCCGGCACGATCGTGGCGCGCGAAGGCGCGACGATCGAGCTCTGAAAATCCGGATCTACTTGTACGGGTCGGCCGCGTCGCGCAGCCCGTCGCCCAGGAAGTTGAACGCCAGCACCGTCGCAATGACGGGCAGGACGGGCAGCAGCAGCCACGGATAGAGCGCCACGACGTTGATGTTCTGCGCTTCGGTCAGCAGCACGCCCCACGACGTGATGGGCGGCCGCAGGCCGAGACCGAGGAACGACAGCGCCGTCTCGCCGAGGATCATCGTCGGGATCGCCAGCGTCGCCGACGCGATCAGGTGGCTCATGAAGCTGGGGATCAGGTGGCGGAAGATGATGCGCTTCGGCGTGGCGCCCATCAGGTTCGCGGCCGTGCAGAAATCCTCCTCGCGCAGGCTGAGGAGCTTCGAGCGCACCGCGCGCCCGAGGCCCGTCCATCCGATGAGCCCGAGGATCAGCGTGATCCCGAAATAGATGTAGAGCGGGCTCCACGAGACGGGCAGGGCAGCCGACAGCGCCATCCACAGCGGCAGTTCGGGGAAGGAGCGGATGATCTCGATCAGGCGCTGGATCGCCATGTCGACCCAGCCGCCGTAATAGCCCGCAAGCCCGCCCAGCACGATGCCCAGCACGAATTTCAGCGTCACGCCGATGAGGCCGATGGTGAGCGAGATGCGCGTGCCGTAGGCGAGCCGGCTGAACATGTCGCGCCCCAGCCGGTCGGTGCCGAGAAGGAACAAGGTGCCGCCCTCGGCCGGGCACATCAGGTGGAAGCTGCCCGGGACCAGCCCGAACCACTCGTACGCGTCGCCCCGGCAGAAGAAGCGGATGGGCTGCACCTTGCCGGGATCGGGCGCGTAGTTGCGCTTGAGCGTGTCCATGTCGAGCGAGTAATCGAGCCCGTAGACGAACGGGCCCACGAAGGCGCCCTCGTGCCACAGATGGACGCGCTGGGGCGGGGCATAGATGAAATCGGTATTGCGCGTGCCGATCGCGTAGGGCGCGATCGCCTCGCTGACGAGGATCGACAGGTACATGCAGATCAGGAACGCGCCCGACCACAGCGCCAGCCGATGGCGCTTCAGCTTCCACCACATCAGCCGCCACTGCGTGGCCATGTAGTAGCTTTCGAGCGCGGGATCGGTCTTCTCGCCGTCGTAGGCGTCGAACGGTTCGCGGCGCACGTAGTGCGCAAGGCGGTCGCCGGAGGCGGGCATGTCGGTCATTTCGTGGCTCCGCCGTGCAGCCGGATGCGCGGGTCGAGGGCGGCGAGCGCCAGGTCGGACAGGAACACGCCCACGACGATCAGCACCGCCTCGATCATCAGGAACGAGCCGGCGAGATACATGTCCTGGCTGCGCAGGGCCGCCAGCAGCATCGGACCGTTAGTGGGCAACGACATGACGACCGAGACGATGGCCGCGCCCGAGATCAGGTGCGGCAGCAGGTCGCCGATGTCGGAGATGAAGGGGTTGAGCGACATGCGCAGCGGATATTTCAGCAGCGCGCGGCGCGGCGGCAGGCCCTTGGCGCGCGCGGTCACGACGTACTGCTTCTGAAGCTCGTCGAGCAGGTTCGCGCGCAGGCGCCGGATCATCGCCGCGGTGCCCGACGTGCCGATCACGACGACCGGGATCCACAGATGCTCGAGCACCGACAGGAACTTGGCCCCGCTCATCGGCTGGTCGATGAATTCGGCGTCCATCAGGCCGCCGATCGACGTGCCGAACCAGATGTTGGCGAGATAGAGCATGACGAGCGCCAGCAGGAACGACGGCGTGGCGAGGCCGAGGAACCCCAGCAGCGTCAGCCCGTAGTCGCCCCACGAATACTGGTGCGTCGCCGAATAGATGCCGATGGGGAACGCGACGGCATAGGTAAAGATCACGGTCGTGAAGGCGACGAGGAACGACAGCACGAGCCGGTCGCCGATCACGTGGGCGACGGGCAGGTTGTACTCGAACGACCAACCCAGATCGCCGTGCAGCAGACCGTAGAGCCAGTGGAAATACTGTTCGACCGGCGTGCGATCGAGCCCGTATTGCTGGCGCAGGAACTCGATGCGCTCGAGGTTCGCAGCCTCGCCCTGCGCCTGCAGCTCGGCGATCATCGTCGAGAGATAGTCGCCCGGCGGCAGCTGGATGATCGTGAACACGATCGCGCTGATCGCCAGCAGCGTGGGCACCATCACGAGAAGACGCCGGA
>JAYRKO010000516.1:0-2502 GCA_041905745.1 Tagaea sp.
TGGACGGCGAGAAGGCGGCCTGCTCGATCTCGGCGAAGTAGTTCTCCGGGTTGCGGTCGAGTTCCATCACGCCGACGTCGATCAGCGGATAGTCCTTGTGCGGCCACACCTTCGTCAGGTCGAAGGGATTGAACTTCGCCTTCGCCGCGTCCGCTTCGGCCATCACCTGGATCTTCAGGTCCCATTTCGGCCGTTCGCCGCGCTCGAGCGCGCCGAACAGCGCTTCCTGGTAGCTCTCGCGGTTCTCGCCGATGACCTTGGCGGCCTCGGCGTTGGTGAAGTGCCGGTGGCCCTGCCGGGTCTTGAAGTGGAACTTGACCCAGAAGCGCTCGTTCTTCGCGTTCCAGAAGCTGAACGTGTGGCTGCCGTAGCCGTTCATGTGCATGGGCGTCTGCGGCAGGCCGCGATCGGACATCAGGATCGTGATCTGGTGCAGGCTTTCGGGCGACAGCGACCAGAAGTCCCACTGCGCGGTGGGCGAGCGCATGTTGGTCTTCGGGTGGCGCTTCTGCGTTCGGATGAAGTCGGGGAACTTCAGCGGGTCGCGGATGAAGAAGACGGGCGTGTTGTTGCCCACGAGGTCCCAGTTGCCTTCCTCGGTGTAGAACTTGACCGCGAAGCCGCGCACGTCGCGCTCGGCGTCGGCCGCGCCCAGTTCGCCCGCGACGGTCGAAAAGCGCGTCAGCAGCGGCGTCTTCTTGCCGACCTTCGCGAAGATAGCGGCGCGCGTGTACCTGGTGATGTCGTGCGTGACGGTCAGCGTGCCGTAGGCGCCCCAGCCCTTGGCGTGGACGACGCGCTCGGGAATGCGCTCGCGGTTCTGGTGGGCGAGTTTCTCGATCAGCTGCCAGTCCTGCAGCAGCACGGGGCCGCGCGGCCCGGCGGTCAGGCTGTTCTGGTTGTCGGCGACGGGCGCGCCGGCGGTCGTCGTCATCACGGGCGGGTTGGCCATGTCTCGTTCCTCCAAGGGGCGTTGTCGAAGCCCCCGGAGCATGGCCGGCCGCCGAAATCGGCGAAAACGATTAATCCCGATTTATATGATCGATTTCGACGATATCAGGCGCGCGGCTCGTATTTGCGCAGGCGCAGCGAGCCCGAGCGGCCTTGCGCGTTCTTCCACGTGATCGAGACGAGCCGCGTCTTTGCGTCGGTCGAGATCGCGACGTCCTGATGCGGCAGTTTGGCCGTGATCGCCGGCCCTTCCAGCGTCGCCGGGGCGCGATAGATCGTGCGTGCCTTCGCCGCACCCTTCTCGCCGTAGACATAGACGAACTCCGGCTTGCCGTCGGCGCCCTTCTCGATCGTGATCGCGACAAGTGCCGGATCGGTCCACGCGCCGACCCAGATGCCCTCGTAGGCCTGCCACCACGTGCCGGCTTCCTGCTTCATCGGCTTGAGTTGCGCGATTTCCGGCAGCAGGTCGACCGCGGGCGGCAGCCCGTCCTTGCCGCAGGTCGCCGATCCGGCGGCCGGCGAGCGGGCGGGATCGAGGAACTTCACGAGGCAATCGCCATAGGCGAAATCCATCAGCCCGCTCGACGCCGCACCGTGCGAGACGAGCCATGTCGACGCATCGTCGAGCACGAGGAACGGTACGCCGCGGCCGGCGAGGATCTCGCGCGCGCGCTGGCCGCGCTCGGGATTGGCCGGCGCGTACTCGTCGTTGAACGGCAGGATCGGCGCGGCGCGCTCGAAGCGGCCCTTGGCGAGCGACTCGTAGAGATGGTCGCTGCCTTCCTTGCTCAGCATCGGGCTGCCGAGATTGGTGAGACTGACGCCGGTGCCCGGTGCCGAGGGGACGATCGCGTAGACGTCGACGCGACGCGCCACTTCGACGGTGATCGCGCCGCCATAGCTCTGCCCTGCCAGCACCACGCGCTTGTAGCCGGCGGCCTTCGCCTTCTCGACTTCTTCCACCGTCCTTGCGGCATGGCGCATGCCGGCGCTCGTCCAGCCCGATTCCTGCAGCCCGTCGCGCTTGATCTTGATTACGTCCCATCCGGCGGCGGGAAGCCGGCGCATGTAGGCGGGCAGCGGCGAGGAACCGGTATCCTGATTGCCGCTGACGCCGTGGTTCCAGATCACGAGGCCGACGGCGGCCGCGGGGCCCTTCGCCGGCACGCCTTCGAAGCCGGGAACGATCTCGTAGGGTTCGGCGGCGATGGCGGGACCGGCCAGAAGCAGGCCCACGCCGATGGCGAGCGCGATCTTTTTCATACCCTAAGCGTGTGCCGCTGCCCTCAACCCGTCAACACGAATTCCAGCGTCTCGCGCGGCGCGCCGCGCGCGGGGGCCGCGCGTATCATCTTACCGGCCGGACGCATGCCGATCTTTCGCATGACGGCCTGCGAGGGATGGTTGTCGGGCAGCGTGCCCGCGGTGATGCGCGCCACGCCCATCGCGCGCGCGAAATCGACCATCGCGAGGGCGGCCTGCGTGGCGAAGCCGCGCCGCCGCCACGGCGGCGCCACCCACCAGCCCAGATCGCCTTCCACGCCCAGC
>JAYRKO010000517.1:0-2495 GCA_041905745.1 Tagaea sp.
GATGCCGGCGCCGCGCGCGATCCGGAATTCCTGAAGCTCAATCCCAAGGGCCGCGTACCCGTGCTGATCGACGGCGATTTCGTGCTGACGGAATCGGCCGCGATCTGCCTCCACCTCGCCGAGAAATTCCCGCAGGCCGGCCTGCTGCCCGCACCCGGCACGCGCGAGCGCGCCCGCGCGTACGAGTGGATGCTGTTCCTGTCGAACACGCTGCAGCCGGCGCTGATGGACTGGTTCCATCCCGACTGGCTGATCGCCGACGAAACGCAGCACGCCGCGATCAAGGACAACGCCGCGGACCGCATCGGCCGGCACCTCGCGCATATCGACGCCACGCTTGCCGCGCGCGGCAAGCCGTATTGTCTGGGTGCAAGCGTTTCGACCGCCGATTTCTTCGTGCACATGCTGGCGCGCTGGACGCGCCACCTGAAGGTCCCGGCCTATTCCCATCCGTCGATCAAGCGCCTGACCGACGCGATGAAAACGCGCCCGTCGGTCGTGCGCATGATGGCCCGCCAGAAGATCGCCGAAGCCGCGATGGCGTGATGGTCCCGCCCGGCGCAGGGCTGCCCCCGACGGGGTGCAGTTCCGCACGCGGCCGGGTCGGCTAGGATGGGCCAAACCCGAGAGGAAACATGACCCGCCCCACCGGCGAAACCGGCGCCCACGACTGGGTGCATCACTATGCGGGCCGCACGCGCGGCATGCAGGCGTCCGAGATCCGCGAGCTTCTGAAGGTGCTCGAGGATCCCGAGATCATCTCGTTCGCGGGCGGCATTCCCGACCCGACGCTGTTCCCGGTCGAGGAAATAAGCGCGGCCTACGCCGCCGCACTCGCAAGCCCGGAGAAGAGCGGCAGCGCGCTGCAATATTCCGTCAGCGAAGGTTACGGCCCGCTGCGCGACTGGATCGTGGGCTACATGGCCAAGCGCGGCGTGGCCTGCACGCGCGACAACGTGATGATCGTCACGGGTTCCCAGCAGGGGCTCGACCTGATCGGCAAGCTGTTCGTGGGCCCGCGCGACACCGTACTGGTCGAGCGGCCCACATATATGGGCGCGTTGCAGGCCTTCGGGCCGTGCGAGCCGGTCTACGACGACCTGCTGCCCGGTTCCAACGCGACCGCCGCTTCGCTTGTCGAGCGCGCGAAGTCGCGCGGCGGGCGCGTCGCCTTCGCCTATTGCGTGCCCGATTTCGCCAATCCGACGGGCGTGTCGATGGGGGAGAACGCGCGCGGCAAGCTTCTCGACCTGTGCGCCGAAATGGACGTGCCGCTGATCGAGGATGCGGCGTACGAGGCGCTGCGTTACGACGGCGCGGCAATTTCGTCGTGCCTCGAACTCGACGTGCGCCGCACGGGGTCGATCGACGCCTCGCGCGTGCTCTATTGCGGCACGTTCTCCAAGACCATCGCGCCGGGCCTGCGCGTGGGCTGGGTGTGCGGCGCCAAAGACCCCATCCGCAAGCTTGTGCTCGCCAAGCAGGCGGGCGACCTGCACAGCGCCACGATCAACCAGATGGTCATCCACGACGTCGCCGTGCGCTGCTACGACAAGCAGGTGAAGAAGACGTGCGACGCCTACCGGACGAAGCGCGACGCGATGCTCGCCGCCCTCGACCGACACATGCCCAAGGGCGCGCAATGGACGAAGCCCGACGGCGGCATGTTCGTGTGGGTAACGCTCGCCCCCGGGCGCGATGCGGGCGCTTTGCTGCCCGACGCGATCAAGCGCGAGCGCGTGGCCTACGTGCCGGGCCGCGCTTTCCACGCCACCGGCGGCGGCGAGAACACGCTGCGGCTCAATTTCTCGATGCCCACGGTCGCGCGCATCGAGGCGGGCATCGCCCGCCTCGGCAAGCTGTTCGCCTGACGCGTCGTCAGATGTGGATCGGGCGGCCGTCGACGGCGAGGGCCGCTTCGCGCACGGCCTCGGTCAGCGTCGGGTGCGCGTGGCAGGTCCGCGCGATGTCCTCGGCCGATGCGCCGAATTCGATCGCCAGCGCCAGTTCGCCGATCAGTTCGCCCACCGCCGGCCCCACCATGTGGACGCCCAGCACGCGGTCGGTCGCCTTGTCGGCGAGGATCTTGACGAAGCCGTCGGTCGAATTCATCGCGCGCGCACGGCCGTTGGCCGTGAACGGGAACTTGCCGACGCGATACTCGACGCCTTCGGCCTTGAGCTGCTCCTCGGTCTTGCCCACGGCCGAACATTCCGGCCACGTGTAGACGACCGAGGGGATCGCGTCGTAGTTCACATGGCCGTGCTGGCCGGCGAGAATCTCGGCCACGGCCATGCCCTCGTCCTCGGCCTTGTGGGCGAGCATCGGGCCCGCGACGGCATCGCCGATCGCGTAGATGCCGGGCACGTTCGTCTGGAAATGGCCGTCGATGGCCACGCGCCCCTTCTCGTCGACCGCCACGCCCGCCTCTTTCAGGCCCAGCCCGTCGGTGTACGGACGGCGGCCCACGGCGACGAGCACGATGTCGGTCTCGA
>JAYRKO010000518.1:0-2484 GCA_041905745.1 Tagaea sp.
CGTGGCCGATGGCCGCGTCGCCCTTGAGCGAGGCGATGACCTTCTGGTCGCCGAAATTGTCGCCCACGAGCCCGACGGCCCGGTGCGTGTGGAACTGCCTACCGTCGGTCGTGACGATGCCGGCCGCTTCCTGTCCGCGATGCTGGAGCGCGTGGAGGCCGAGTGCGGCCAGCGCGCCGGCGTCGGAGTGGCCGAGAATGCCGAAAACGCCGCATTCCTCGCGCAGCTTGTCGTCGTCGAACGGGTTGGTCGAGATCGGCAAGCGGTCCATGAAACCCCCAATGCGGCCCCTCGGCGGGACCGGCGCGGTGCGGCGGACTAGCGGGTGGGTGCAGCCGGGCGAACGCGGTCGAGAAGCTGTTCGAGGCCCTGCACCTCGTCGCGTTTATAGCCCGTTTCGTTCGACTGTGAAGGGGGATTCGGCTGCAGTTTTTCGAGGGCCTTGATGGCCTCGGCGCCCCGCTGGGCCTGCGTCCCCGCCGTCCTTACTTGGCCCCGGAATTCGGGCGGCGCAAGCCCCACAAGGAACTCGGCCATCTGCTCGACCAGCGGGCGGGTCCGGGCCTCGAAAATCCAGTCGGGACGCTTTTCCTCGGGGATCGCCCAGGCCAGCGCCAGCCAGCCCAGCCCCAGCAGCACGAAGCCCCGGAAAATGCCGAAAACGAACCCCAGCGACCGGTCGATGGCCGAAAGGCTGGCCGAACGACGGACCAGCGCCGACGTGCCGTGGGCAATCATCGCGAAGACGATGAGGCTGGCCACGAAAAGGGCGATTCCGGCCGCCACGTCGGCCAGAAGCTGGCTGTCGATGAAGGCCCGGAAATAGGGGCGGGCGATCGCGAAACCCCAGAGCGTGACGAGGACGGCCCCCGCCCAGGCGGCGAGGCTCAAGATTTCCTTCACGAAGCCGCGCAGCAGGGCGATCAGCGCCGAAACGAGCACGACGACTGCGACGGCACCGTCGAAAGCGTTGATCGGGAGCGAATCGAGCATTTCGGGTTGGAAGAATACCAGCTTATCCGGGGCGGGCCATGCGGCGCGGGGCCGGATTTCCCAGCGCTTCGACCAGATCGCCGAGCAGGCGAAGCTCGCGCACCTCGATCCCGGCCGTGGCACCGCCCCGCTTGCCGCGCGGCGGGCAGTAGGCCCGTGTAAACCCTAATTTTGCGGCTTCCTTGAGGCGCGCTTCGGTCTGGCCGACGGCCCGCACTTCGCCCGAAAGGCCGATTTCGCCGAAAACCACCGATTCGCCCGGGACCGGCGTGTCGGTCAGTGCCGAGACGAGGGCGGCAGCCACTGCCAGATCGGCAGCCGGCTCCGCGATCCGCAGCCCGCCCGCGACATTCAGGTAAACGTCCGCCCCGCCGAAAGCGAGGCCGCATCGGGTCTCGAGGACCGCCAGCACCATCGCGAGGCGCCCGGAATCCCACCCGATGACCGCCCGGCGCGGCGTGCCGTAGGCGCTGGGTGCGACGAGGGCCTGGATCTCGACGAGGACGGGTCGGGTGCCTTCCATGCCGGCGAAGACGGCGGCGCCCGAAACCTCGCCGCGCCGTTCGGCGAGGAAGAGGGCCGACGGGTTGGGGACTTCGGTCAGGCCGCGGTCGGTCATCTCGAAGACGCCGATCTCGTCCGTCGGGCCGAAGCGGTTCTTGACCGCACGCAGGATGCGGAACTGGTGGCCGCGCTCGCCCTCGAAATAGAGGACCGTGTCGACCATGTGTTCCAGCACGCGCGGGCCCGCGATCGTGCCTTCCTTCGTGACATGACCTACGAGGATGACGGCCACGCCGCGCCGCTTGGCGAGCCGGATCAATTCGGCGGCCGACGCGCGCACCTGCGCGACCGTGCCCGGCGCGCTGTCGAGCTGGTCGATATACATCGTCTGGATCGAATCGATGACAGCGAGGTCGGGCGCGTCGCTCGCATCGAGCGTGGCGAGGATGTCGCGCACGTTCGTGGCCGAGGCGAGCGAGACGTTCGCCTTGGCGAGATCGAGGCGCGTGGCGCGCATGCGGATCTGGTCGACCGCCTCTTCGCCCGAGATGTAGGCGACGCGCGCGTTCTTCGAGAGCGCCGCCGCCGCCTGAAGCAGCAACGTCGACTTGCCGATGCCCGGATCGCCGCCGACGAGCACGGCCGATCCCTTGACGAGACCGCCGCCGAGCACGCGGTCGAGTTCGGCGATGCCGGTCTTGCGGCGCGGGGCCTGTTCGCTTTCGCCGTCGAGGCCGACGAACGACACGCGCTTTCCGCCCTTGGACGAGACGCCCTTGGGTGCAGTGTCGGGGACGGCCTCTTCGACGATCGTGTTCCACGCGCCGCACGCGTCGCAGCGGCCCGACCAGCGCGGATGTACCGCGCCGCATTCCTGGCAGACGAAGCGCGAGGCCGCCTTCGCCACGAAATCTAGACCGGGATCTGCATGCGGATCGGTCCTTCCGCGCGCCCGTGGATGAACTGGTCGACGTAGGGATTGCCCGA
>JAYRKO010000015.1:0-13771 GCA_041905745.1 Tagaea sp.
CGCTTCGTCGCCTTCGGCATCGACATGGACGAACTCGACGCGCGCCGCCGTCCGCTGTGCCGCGCCTGCCTCGACTGGAGCGAACGGCGCCCGCATCTGGCGGGCTCGCTGGGGGCGGCGCTGATGCAGGCCTTCGTCGCGCGCGGCTGGCTGACGCCCGATCGCAAGACGCGCACGATGGCGTTCTCGGCCAAGGGACAGCATGCGTTCGAGGGGTTCCTTCGCGCCGCGTCGAAGGCGAAGGCTGGCTAGGCGGCCTTCTTCGCCGCGCGGCGCATCGCGACGACACCGCAAACGATGACGATGGCGGCGCCGACCCACGTCCACATGCCCGGCACGTCGCCGTAGACGACGGCGCCGACGATCGTCGCGAACACGACCATGAAATAGTTGTAAGGCTGCAGGTCGCTCGCGGGGGCCAGTGCCAAGGCGCGCACGACAAGGATGTGCGCGCCAGCCCCCAGCGCGCCGCCGATCAGCAGCAGCACCCATTCGCCGGGTGCCGGCCAGTGCCAGTAGAAGGTTGCGACCACGCCCATGATCGCAAGGCCCACGATGGGCGTGTGCAGCGTGGTGACGTGGGCGGAATCGATCTTGCCCACGATGCGCGTCAGCACCTGGTAGACGCCCCAGGTGAGCGTGGCGAAGACCGCGAACCACATCGAGGGTCCGAAATTTTCGAACGCCGGGCCCACGACCAGCACCGCGCCCACCATGCCGCCCGCGACCAGCAGCCAGCCGACGAAATCGACCTTCTCGTCGAGGAAGAAGTGCGCGAGCGCGGTGGCGATCAGCGGGGCCGCGGCCGCGACCGCGTGCACGTCGGCCAGCGGAAGGTAGCGGAACGACATGACGAACATCATCATTTCGACCAGCAGCACGGCCGTGCGCAGCGCCTGCCACCATGGCGCCCGGCTTTCCAGCACCAGCCACGGTCCGCGCCGCGCGATGAGGCAGCCCATCGCGACGAACAGCGCGAAGCGGATCGCCATGATCTGCGGCACCGCATAGGACTGCGTCAGCGTCTTGTTGATCGCGTCCATGGTCACGAACAGGACCATGGCGCCGAGGAAGAGGAGGATCGGCCGCAGCCGCGAAGCGGCCACCTCAGAAGATCCCGTCGATCTCGCCCGACGCGTCGAGGCCGATGGCTTCGGCCGCCGGCACGCGCGGCAGGCCCGGCATCGTCATCACGTCGCCCGCCAGCGCCACGACGAAGCCCGCACCGGCCGACAGGCGCACCTCGCGCACCGGCACGTCGTGGCCCGTGGGTGCCCCCTTCAGCGTTGGGTCGGCGGCGAAGGAATACTGCGTCTTGGCCATGCAGACCGGGAACTTGCCGAAGCCCGCGGCTTCGAGGTCGGCAAGCCGCTTGGCGGCCGGCCCCGCGAACGAGACCGAGCCCGCGCGGTAGATCTCGCGTGCGATCGTCTCGATCTTCTGCTTGAGCGGCATGTCGTCGGGGTAGAGCGGGCGGTACTTCGCTTCGCCCTTCGCGATGGTGTCGACGGCCGCGCGCGCCAGTTCTTCCGCACCCTTGCCGCCCTCGGCCCAGTGCATGGCGCGGATGGCGCGCGTACCGGCGGCCGCGCACGCCTTCTCGATGGCCGTCCATTCGGCGTCGGTGTCGCCGGTGAAGGCGTTGATCGCGACGAGTACGGGCAGGCCGAACTTCTTCAGGTTCTCGACATGGCGGATCAGGTTCGCGAGGCCGCGCTCGACGGCCCCCACGTCCTCGGTGCCGAGCTTTTTCGCGTCGGCACCGCCTTGCAGCTTGAGCGCACGCACCGTCGCCACGACGATCGCGAGATCGGGCGACAGGCCTGCCTGCCGGCACTTGATGTCGAGGAACTTCTCGGCACCCAGATCGGCGCCGAAGCCCGCTTCGGTCACGACATAGTCCGCAAGGCCCAGCGCCGTCGTCGTCGCGAGCGCCGAATTGCATCCGTGCGCGATGTTCGCGAACGGGCCGCCATGGACGAAGACCGGATTGTTCTCCAGCGTCTGGACGAGGTTGGGCTTGATCGCGTCTTTCAGGATCGCGGCCATGGCGCCCGACGCCTTGAGGTCGGCGGCCGTGATGCGCGTGCCGTCCTTGCGGTCGGCGACGACGATGCGCGAAAGCCGCGCCTCCAGGTCCTTCGCGTCCTTGGCGAGGCACAGGATCGCCATCACTTCCGAGGCGGTCGTGATGTCGAAGCGCGTCTCGCGCATGTAGCCGTTGCCGGCCCCCATGCCGACGACGATGTCGCGCAGCGCCCGGTCGTTCATGTCCATGACGCGCGGCCACGTTACGCGGCGCGGGTCGATGGCGGGCTCCTTGCCCCAATACACGTGGTTGTCGACGAGGGCGGCGAGCAGGTTGTGCGCCGTGCCGATCGCGTGGATGTCGCCGGTGAAATGCAGGTTGATGTCGGCCATCGGCACGATCTGCGCGTAGCCGCCGCCCGTCGCACCGCCCTTCTGCCCGAAGCAGGGGCCGAGCGAGGGCTCGCGCAGGCAGATCGCCGCCTTCTTGCCGATGCGGTTGAGCGCGTCGCCCAATCCGATGGTCGTCGTCGTCTTGCCTTCGCCCGCCTTGGTCGGGTTGATGGCGGTCATCAGGATGAGCTTGCCGCGCCCCTTGGACGCCGGCAGCGCCGCAAGATCGAGCTTCGCCTTCGTCTTTCCGTAATATTCCAGCGCGGCTTCTGGGATGCCGAGCTTCGCCGCTACCTGCGGCAGCGGGGCCAGCTTCGCCTTGCGGGCGATTTCGATGTCGCTCATGCCTTTGCGGCCTCGGCCTGTCGTTTGAGGGCGGCTTCGCGGATGGCGGTGATGGTCGTGCGCGTCGTGATCATCTCGGGATCGGTCTTGAGTTCGATCACGGCGGGCTTCTTCGCGGCGACCGCGCGGCGGAAGGCCGGCAGGAAATCGTCGGTCTTCTCGACCGTCTCGCCGTGGCAGCCCAGTGCGCGCGCGAAGGCGGCGAAATCCGGGCTCTTCATGTCGGTGCCCACGACGCGGCCCGGATGCTCGCGCTCCTGATGCATGCGGATCGTGCCGTAGATGCCGTTGTTGAAGACGAGGATGACCGGCGTGCCGCCGTGCTGGAGGGCCGTGGCGATCTCCTGCCCCGACATCATGAAGCCGCCGTCGCCAACGCAGCCCACGACGACGCGGCCGGGATGGACGAGCGATGCGGCGACCGCGGCCGGCACCGAATAGCCCATGGCGCCCGAGGTGGGCCCGACGAAGCGCGCCGGGCGCTTGTAAGTGAGGTAGCGGTGCGGCCAGCCGGTGTGGTTGCCGGCATCGACCGTCACGGTGAAAGCGTCGGGGAGTTCGGCGGCGAGTGCGCGCATCGCCTTGCCCATGTCGAGCGCGCCGTTATAGGGCGTGGGCGTCAGGTTCGCCTCGAACTCGGCGCGCGCCTGCTTCGTCCAGCCGGCCCACGGGCGGTTCGCCAGCGCTTTCGACTTCGCCGTGGCGAGCGCGAAGGCCGACGGGTTCGACTGGATCGCGAGATCGGCGTTGAAGACGCGGCCCGTTTCTTCGGCCGAGGCGTGGACGTGGATCAGCTTCTGGCGCGAACGCGGCGGGTCGAGCAGCGTATAGCCCTGCGTCGTCATCTCGCCCAGCCTTGCGCCCACGACGAACAGCAGGTCGGCGTCCTTGGCGCGCTTGAGGAGCGGCGCGGGGCTTGCCGTGCCATATTCGCCCACGTAGCAGCGGCTGTCGTTGGCGAACGCGTCCATGCGCCGGAAGCCGGCGGCGACCGGCAGGTCGTTGGCTTCCGCGAACTGGCGGAAGGCGAGCGTGGCTTCGTCGGTCCAGCCCGAACCGCCGACGATGGCGAGCGGGCGTTCCGCACCCGCCAGCAACGCGAGCGCGCGCTCGACATCGCCCGCACCCGGCGCCGCACGCACGGGGCGGTAGGGATCGGCGTCGGCGACCGCGACCGTGTCGGTCAGCATGTCCTCGGGCAACGCCAGCACGACGGGACCCGGCCGGCCCGACGTGGCGACGTGGAAGGCGCGCGCCATGTATTCGGGAATGCGCTCGGCCATGTCGATCTGCGCGGCCCACTTCGCGACGGGGCCGAACATCTGGCGGTAGTCGATCTCCTGGAACGCCTCGCGGTCCATCATGTCGCGGCCGACCTGGCCCACGAGCAGGATCATCGGCGTCGAATCCTGGAAGGCGGTGTGCACGCCCACCGCCGCCTGACAGGCCCCGGGCCCGCGCGTGACCATCGCGATGCCGGGCTTGCCGGTGAGCTTGCCGTACGCGTCGGCCATGTTGGCGGCCCCCGCCTCGTGGCGCGCGTTGACGAGCTTGATCGTCTTGCTGTCGTGCAGCGCGTCGAGGACTTCGAGATAGCTTTCGCCGGGCACGCAGAACGCCATGTCGGCGCCGTGCAGGAGAAGTTGGTCGACCAGAATCCGTCCGCCGCTGCGCGCCTTTTGTGCCATTTCGTCCGCTCCGAGTGACAGGGCGCCAGTTATAGACGCCTGCCCGGAGCCGGTCTACGCTGCACCGCATCATGAACGACGTACCGAAATGGATGTGGGAAGACGACCACAGCGTCTTCCGCGATCACGTGGGCTACGGCCCCATCGTCTGGCGCGAGAACTACGTGGAACTCGCGCTGGCGCTCGACGAACGCCACCGCAACCGCTCGGGCATCGCGCACGGCGGCGTCATCGCCACACTGATCGACGCGGCCGGCGGGTTCGCCGGCTGCTGGTGCCCGCACCGCGACCGCATAAGGCGCGCGTCCACGCTGTCGCTCAACACGCAGTTCGTGTCGCCCGGCCGGCTCGGCCACCGGCTGATCACGACGGGCCGCGCGCGCGCGGGCGGCAAGTCGATCTTCTTCTCGACGATGGAAATCGTCGACGACGAGGGCAAGCTCGTGGCGACGGGCGAGGGCGTCTACAAGTACCGCCCCGGCAGCGAGACGAGCGCCGGCGTGCCGCGCGACGCCCCGCCCGGCGGCGATGACTGATTTCGACGTCCTTACCGTCGGCCATTCGAACCAGAGCTACGAAGCCTTCGCGCGCCTGCTGAAAGGGGCGGGTGTGGGCGCCGTCGCCGACGTGCGAACGCAGCCCTATTCGCGCCGCCATCCGCAGTTCGGCCGCGAGAAACTGCGCGACGCATTGAAGGAAGACGCCATCGCCTACGCCCATCTGGGCGATGCGCTGGGCGGACGGCCGCGCGGGTCGGGCGGCGCGCCGGATTACGAGGCGCTCGCCGCCGCCCCCGAATTCGCCGCCGGGCTCGACCGGCTGTTGGAGGGGGCGGCACGCTTCCGCGTGGCGGCAATGTGCGCCGAGCGCGATCCGCGCGACTGCCACCGCTGCCTGCTGGTGAGCCGCGCGCTGGCGCGCCGCGCCGTCTCGGTCGGCCATATTCTTGGCGACGGCACGCTTCTGGCGCACGCCGACCTCGAAGCCGAGTTCCTTGCCGCCGCGGGCGAAGCCACGCTGTTCGAGACGCCCGAAGACCGGCTCGCGCGCGCCTATCGCCTCGCGGCGGGACGTGCGCGCTAGGGGTGGTGCGGGGGGGCGGCAGACCCTATAAAAGCGCATCGCATTTCGTACCCGTCGCCGGAGTTTCCATGCCCGTCCTGCCGCTGCGCAAGAAGTCCGAAAACCTGCTCGGTTCGCTGATCCGCGACGTGTCGAAGGACGCGATGGAGCAGCCCGGCATCATTCCGCTGTGGTTCGGCGAGGGCAGCCGGTCGGCCCCGCCCGCGGTGGTCGCGGCGGCCAAGCAGGCGATGGACGAGGGCTACCAGTTCTATTCGGCCAGCGCCGGGCGCACCGACCTGCGCGTGGCGATCGCCGAATACGTGTCGAAGCTGCGCGGCATCAAGGTGGGGCCCGAGCGCATCGTCGTGACGCCGTCGGGCGATTCCGCGATCCAGATGGTGATGCAGCTCATCGTCGATCCGGGCGACAACGTCGTGTTCGCCGTGCCGCTGTGGCCCAACGGCCTCGACATGGTCGACCATCTCAACGGCGAAGCGCGCCGCGTGCCGCTGAAGCTGTCCGAACGCGGCTGGTCGCTCGATCTCGATCGGCTGTTTGCGGCCGTCGACGGGCGCACCAAGGCGATCTTCCTCAACTCGCCCGGCAACCCCACGGGCTGGCTCGCCACGCCCGAGGAGCTGAAGGCCGTCCTCGAATTCTGCCGCAAGCGGGGCATCTGGGCGATCGGCGACGACGTCTACGAACGTCTCATCTACGACGGCCGCGAAAAGGCGCCGACGTTCCTCGATTTCGCCGAGCCCGACGACGCGGTCATCAGCATCAACTCGTTCTCGAAGACGTGGTGCATGACCGGCTGGCGGCTCGGCTGGCTGGTGACGCCGGCCCCGGTCGTCGACACGCTGGGTAAGATCATCGAGTTCAACACGTCGGGCGCCACGACGTTCGTCCAGCGCGCGGCGATCGTGGCCCTGCGGCAGGAGGCGTTCGTGCGCGAGGTCCGAGGCGACTACGCCCGGGCGCGCGACGTCGCCTTCCAGCGCCTGTCGGGCATGGGCCGCGTGCGGATGGCGCGCCCGGAAGCCGCCTTCTACGCGTTTTTCGCGGTCGACGGCATGGCGGACTCGGTGGAATACTGCAAACGGATCGTGCGCGAGACGAACGTGGGGCTCGCCCCCGGCCGGGCCTTCGGGCCCGAGGGCGAGGGCTTCATCCGCCTGTGCTTCGCCACGAGCCCCGACAGGCTCGCGGCCGCCTTCGACCGGCTCGAGCCGATGCTGCGCTAGCCAACGCGGAAACGAAAAGAACATGACCGCACTCGTCGCGATCGACTGGGGAACCACCAACTGCCGCGCCTTCCGCATCGGTGCGGGCGGCGAAATCCTCGAGCGGCGCACCAGCGCCATGGGGATCATGTCGGTCAAGAACGCGAATTTCGCCGGCGCGCTGATGGACATCGCGCGCGACTGGATCGACGTGCCGACCGCACCGTCCGTGCTGATGTGCGGGATGATCGGCTCGGCGCAGGGCTGGGTCGAGGCGCCCTACCTGCCCGTTCCCGCGGGTGCGGACGACATCGCGGGCCGTCTCGTGCTGGCCCCCGATCCGCGCCGCGAGATCCACGTGGTGCCCGGCCTTCGGGGGACCGGGGCCGCTGGCCCCGACGTGATGCGCGGCGAGGAAACGCAGATCCTGGGTACCGGCATAACCGACGGCTTCATCTGCCTGCCGGGCACGCATTCCAAATGGGCGCAGGTCGAGGGCGGGCGCATCGTGCGTTTCGTCACATTCATGACCGGCGAGGTCTTCGCGCTTCTGCGGCGCAACTCGATCCTCGGCCGGCTGATGGTCGATGCGCCCCACGACGCGCCGGCCTTCGCGCGCGGCCTCGTGCGCAGCCGGTCGGCGGGCGGGATGCTGCACCAGCTTTTTACGGTGCGCACGGCGGGCCTTCTCGAAGGGCTGACGCGCGAGGCCGCACCCAGCTTCCTCTCCGGCCTGCTGATCGGCCACGAGATCAACGCGGTCAAGGAACTGCTGGCGCCTAAGAGCGCGACGGTGGTGGGTGCGGGCGCGCTCGCGCAGAACTACGCCATCGCGATGAACGTCGTGGGCATCGAGGCCGAGTTCCAGCCTGGCGAGGATGCGGCGGCGCGCGGGCTCCATCTCGTCGCCGCACGCGCGGGTCTGGTGCGCTAGGCGATGCGCGTCCTCATCCCCGACGCGCAGTTCCCGGTCGAACCCGACATCGAGCGCAGCGCGCTGGCGGAAGCGGAGTTCATGGTCCACCGCGCGAAGGATCCGCTGCAGATCCCCGACGCGGTGTGGGCGAAGGCCGACGCCGTGCTCGTCAACCACGAGATGACCATCGACCGCGCGGTCGCGGCCAAGCTCGTGCGCGCGCGCATGGTCGTGCGCCACGGGGCTGGCTTCGACAACATCGATCTGGCGGCGTGCGCGGAGCGCGGCATCGCCGTCTCCAACGTGCCCGATTACGGCACCGAGGAAGTGGCCAACCACGCCATCGCGTGCGTGCTGTCGCTGCGTCGCGGCCTGCCGACCTATACCGAGATGCTGGCGATCGATCCGGTCGGCGGCTGGCGCTGGGACGCGGCCCCGCTGGTGCGCCGGCTGACCGGGCAGGCCTTCGCGATCGTCGGCCTCGGGCGCATCGGCCGGGCGGCCGCCGCGCGCGCCAAGGCCTTCGGCTTCGACGTCGCCTATTACGATCCGTATCTCCGCGCCGACGATCCGCGCGCCTTGCCCTATCTGCGGTTCGACGATCTCTACGCCATGCTGGGCGAGGCCGACGTCGTGTCGATCCACTGTCCGCTGACGCGCGAGACGCACGGCATGATCGGCGAGGGCGCGCTCGCGCGGATGAAGAAGGGCTCGATCCTCGTCAACACCGCACGCGGACCGGTCGTCGACACGATGGCGCTTTTGAAGGCGATCGAGGCGGGACAGGTGGGCGGGGCGGCGCTCGACGTGCTGCCCAAGGAACCGCCCGATCCCGACGATCCGCTGGCGGCGGCCTATCGCGTGCCGCCTTCGTGGCTTGCCGGGCGACTGATCCTGTCGCCCCACGCGGCGTTCTACAGCCCCGAAAGCTGGCACGACCTGCGCTTCAAGGCGGCCGAGACGCTGGGTCTCTATCTCAAGGAAAACCGGCTGCGCAACTGCGTGAACTACGGGATGTTCGCGGCGGGCGCGCTGCCCGACAACGAGATAACCTGAAAAATCCGAAGGGAAGGAAACGACGATGCGTGTGGTGATCACGGGCGGAACGGGCATGCTCGGCAAGAAGCTGGCGGCCGAGATCCTGAAGCGCGGTAGCCTGACGCTTCGCGACGGCAAGGCTCATGCCGTGACGAAGATCGTGCTGTTCGACGTGTCGGCCGGCTTCGACGTGCCCGTCGACCCGCGCATCGAGGTGCGCATCGGCGAGGTCGACCACAAGCCGACCATCGCTTCGCTGATCACGCCGGATACGGCGGCGGTGTTCCACCTCGCGGGCGTGGTCAGTGCGGGTGCCGAGCGCGACTTCGACCTCGGCTACCGGGTCAATCTCGACGGCACGCGCGTCGTGCTCGAGGCGTGCCGCGCGCTGCCCCAGCCCATCAAGCTCGTCTTCGCGTCCTCGCTGGCGGCCTATGGCGGCGACCTGCCCGACGTGATCCCCGACGATTTCCGCCCCACGCCGCAGACCTCGTACGGCGGCCAGAAGGTGATGGGCGAACTGCTGTGCGCGGACTACGCGCGCAAGGGTTTCGTCGACGCGCGTGCACTTCGCCTGCCGACCATCGTCGTGCGCCCGGGAAAGCCCAATCTCGCCGCGTCGACCTTCGCGTCGTCCATCGTGCGCGAGCCGCTGGCGGGCCTGCCCGCCGTGTGCCCGGTCGACCCCGGCTCGTGGATGCCGCTCCTCAGCCCTCGGCGCTGCGTCAACGCCTTCATCCACGCCCACGACCTGCCGGATACGGCCTGGGGCTGGAACCGCGCGCTGCTGCTCCCCTCGCTCGACGTGACCGTCAAGGACATCGGCGACGGCCTCAAGCGCGTCGCGGGCCAGAAGGCCTACGACCTGATCGAATGGAAGATCGACCCGATGATCCAGAAGATCGTCGCGGGCTGGCCGCGCCGCATGGCCGGCAAGCGCGCACTGTCGATGGGTTTCACGGTCGACGCGTCGGTCGACGAGCTGATCCGCAACTACATCGAAGACGACATGCCGAAGGCCGGCTAATCTCCGGCATCCGCAGAGAAAGGGAGTACGAAATGAAGAACCACGTCACCCGCCGCACCGTCCTCGCAACCGGCGCCTTCGCCGCGGCGGCCTTTGCCGCGGGCGGTGCGCGCGCGCAGGCCCCCGCCTTCTTCCGCATCGGCACGGGCGGCACGGCCGGCACCTACTATCCGGTCGGCGGCCTCATCGCCAACGCGATCTCGAATCCGCCGCAGCTCGTCTCGACGGCCGTCGCCTCGAACGGCTCGGTCGCCAACGTCAATGCCATCGTGGGCGGTGCGGCCGAGTCCGGCTTCGTGCAGGCCGACGTCGCGTTCTGGGCCTATTCGGGCACGGGCGTGTTCGAGGGCAAGCCGAAGCTCGACGAGCTGCGCTCGATCGCCAACCTCTATCCGGAATCGGTGCATCTCGTCGTGCGCAAGGCGTCGAACGTGAAGACGATCGCCGACCTCAAGGGCAAGCGCGTGTCGCTCGACGAGCCGGGTTCGGGCACGCTCGTCAACGCCAAGGCCATTCTCGGCGCCTACGGCATCACCGAGAAGGACGTGCAGGCCGAGTTCCTGAAGCCCAACCAGGCGGCCGAGAAGATGAAGGACGGTTCGTGCGACGCGTTCTTCTTCACGGGCGGCTTCCCGGCGGCGGCGATCTCGGAACTCGCCTCGACCGGCTCGGGCATCGACATCCTGCCCATCGACGGCGCGGGTGCCGCGAAGCTCGTCAAGGACTTCCCGTTCTTCGCGCCCGACGCGATCCCGGCGGGCACCTACAAGGACGTCGGGGCGGTGAAGACCGTGGCCGTGGGCGCGCACTGGATCACGTCGGCCAAGATCTCGGCCGACACGGTCTATGCGGTCACCAAGGCGCTGTGGAGCGACAAGACGCGCGCGGCCCTCGACGCCGGCCACGCCAAGGGCAAGGACATCCGCAAGCAGACCGCGCTCAACGGTCTGCTGGGCGTGCCGCTCCATCCGGGTGCGGAACGTTTCTACAAAGAAGCCGGCCTGCTGAAGTAAGGTCCGGCCGGCCCGTCGCCTCGGAAGGCGGCGGGCCGGCGCTTTTCCCCGCATGACACAGCTCAAGCAGGCTTCGGCCGACGAACTCGCCCGGCTCGAGGAGGAACTCGATCCGGAAATGCAGTTCCGCAAGGTGCCCGGCAAGACCGGCCTCCTCGTGGGCGGGCTGCTGCTGGCGCTTTCGCTGTTCCACTACTACACGGCCGGGTTCGGGCTGCTGCGCGAGGTGACGCATCGCGGCATCCACCTGGCGTTCGTGCTGGGGCTGATCTTCCTCGTCTTCTCCGCCCGCCACGCCGACGGGCGCGCGATCAAGCCGTCGACCTGGTACCGGCCGGGCGGCATCGCGCTCGCCGACTGGCTGATGGCGGCGGCGGCGGCCGTCTCCTCGCTCTACGTGCCGTGGATCTTCGTCGACCTCGCCTTCCGCGTGGGCAATCCCACGGGCATCGACGTGGCGATGGGCACGCTTGCGGTCGTGCTGATGATCGAGGCGACGCGCCGCGCCATCGGCTGGGGCCTGCCGCTCATCGCGCTCGTGTCGATGGTCTACGCGCTCTACGGCACGTGGTTTCCGGGCATCTTCCTGCATCCCGGCGCCACGTGGTCGGTGCTGATCAACCATCTCTATCTCACCAGCCAGGGCGTCTACGGCGTGGCGCTGGGCGTGGTCGCCACCTACGTCTTCCATTTCGTGCTGTTCGGCGTGCTCGCCACGCGCATCGGGCTGGGGCGGCTGTTCCTCGGCGTGGCGGCGGCGGTGGCCGGGCGCTTCGCGGGCGGGCCCGCCAAGATCTCGATCTTCGGCTCGGCGCTGTTCGGCATGCTGTCGGGCTCGTCGGTCGCCAACACGGTGACGGTCGGCTCGCTCACCATCCCGATGATGATCCGGCTCGGCTACCAGCGGCATTTCGCGGCGGCCGTCGAATCGACCGCGGCGACGGGTGGGCAGATCACGCCGCCCATCATGGGCGCGGCCGCTTTCCTGATGGTCGAGTTCCTGAACCTGCCCTATTCGACGATCGTGATCGCGGCGATCGTGCCGGCCTTCGTGCACTTCTTCGGCGTGCTGATGCAGGTGCATTTCGAGGCCAAGCGCGCGGGCATGCGCGGGCTTCGCGACGACGAAGTGCCGAACCTGCGCGAGGTGTTCGCGGCCGACTGGCCCACGCTTGCCCCGCTGGTGGCGCTCGTCGTCGTGCTGTTCACGGGCTACACGCCCTATCTGTCGGCCTTCTGGGGCATCACGGGCTGCCTGCTCGTGGGGCTTGCGCGCAAGCGCGGCGCGGCGGCGCTGGTCTTCTCCGCGATCATGCTGGTGGGCGCGCCGCTGGAACTGCTGCGCGTGCCGGGGGCAAACGCCGTTCTGGCGCTCGCATGCCTCGCGGCGATGGCCGACGGCGTGCTCGCGCGCGGCAAGGAAGGCCGCAAGCTTGCCGCCGGCGTCGTCGATGCGTTCGTGCTGGGCGCCAAGTACGCGATCGGCGTGGGTGCGGCGGCCGCGACCGTCGGCATCATCGTGGGCGTCGTCACGCTGACGGGCGTGGGCTTCAAGATCTCGTGGATCGTCACGTCGCTGGCCGACCAGTGGGCGCGGCTGTCGGTCGAACTGCTGCCCTTCCTGCCGCTCGACGTGAAGTCGGCGACGCTGTTCTTCACGCTTCTGCTGACGGCGGTGGTCTGCATCCTCTTGGGCTGCGGCGTGCCGACGACGGCGACCTACATCATCATGGTGACGGTCGCCACGCCGGCGCTGGGCATGCTGGGCGTGGCGCCGCTGCTGGCGCACTTCTTCGTGTTCTATTACGGCGTGCTCGCCGACATCACGCCGCCGGTCGCCATCGCCGCCTATGCCGGCGCCAGCATGGCCGGTGCGGACCCGTTCAAGTCGGGCA
This sequence comes from Tagaea sp., assembly GCA_041905745.1. GTDB lineage: Bacteria > Pseudomonadota > Alphaproteobacteria > CACIAM-22H2 > CACIAM-22H2 > Tagaea. The sequence goes on from JAYRKO010000015.1 coordinate 12,632, forward strand.
ACACGGCCTTCCGGCTGGCGCTGGGCAAGGTGCTCGTGCCGTTCGTGTTCGTGTTCTCGCCCGCGATGCTGATCGTCGTGCCGGACTTCACGCTGCTCAAATTCGCGATGTCGGCGGGCACGTGCCTTGGCAGCGTCACGCTGCTGTCGGCCGCCTTCGCGGGCTGGTTCCTGGCGCCGATGGCGGCGTGGGAGCGCTGGTTGATCGGCATCGCCGGCCTGCCGATGATCCACGGCTCGCCCACCGGCATTGCGATTTCGGCCGTACTGGCGGCCCCCGTCCTGCTCAGCCAGTTCGCCGCCCGGCGCGCGCGCGCGGCCTAGAGCATCGAGATCGACATCCCGCCGTCGACGACCAGGATCTGGCCCGTCAGGAACGCGCCCGCGTCCGACGCGAGCAGCAAGCACGCGCCGCCCAGTTCGGCGGGCTGGCCCCAGCGGCCCAGCGGCGTGCGGCGCACGATCGCGGCGTTGAATTCCTTGTTCTGGATGAGCGGCGTGTTCAGCTCGGTCGCGAAGTAGCCGGGCGCGATGCCGTTGACGAGCACGCCCGAGGGCGCCAGTTCCACGGCCATCTGGCGGATCATGCCTTCGAGCGCGGTCTTGGCCGCCGTGTAGGCGACGATCGAGGACCGGCCCAGATGCGCGGTCAGCGAGGTCGTGTAGATGATTCGCCCGCGGCCGGCGGCGGTCATGATCCTGGCCGCTTCGCGCCCCAGCACGAAGCCCGCGCGCAGATGCTGGCCGATGGTCGTGTCGAAATCGGCCGTCTTGTACTCCAGCAGCGGGGCGCGGATGTTCGAGCCGGCGTTGGAAACGAGGATGTCGAGCCGACCCTTGCGCTTGGCGATGCCGGCCACCGCATCCACGCACGCGGCCTCGTCGGTCACGTCGAAGGGCAGCGCCTCGCCGCCGATCTTCCTGGCCGCCGCTTCCAGCTCGGTCTTGTTGCGCGCGTTGAGGACGACCGAGGCGCCGGCCTGGGCGAGCGCGTCGGCCATCGCGAAACCGAGGCCGCGCGAAGCGCCCGTGACGAGCGCGACGCGCCCGGTGAGATCGAAATGGGGGTAGGCCATGCGCGCCGTCTCCGCTGCTCCGGTTGGAAGAACGGCGAGATTAGGCCCACCCCCGGTATCGTGTT
>JAYRKO010000519.1:0-2474 GCA_041905745.1 Tagaea sp.
TGCATGTGCAGATGGCGCAATGGTACTGGCGCGTTCTCCACGGCGATCTGGGCGAGTCCATCCTCCTGCGCCGCTCGGTGGCGGCCGCACTCGTCGAACGGCTGCCGGCCACGCTTTCGATCGCGGGCATCGCGCTTGCCGTTGCCGTCGTGGGCGGCGTAACGGCCGGCCTGATCGCGGCCGTCAATCACGGACGCTGGATCGACCAGACCGTCATGTCGACGGCGCTCGTCGGGCTGTCCGTTCCCGATTTCTGGCTCGGTCTTGTCCTTATCCTCGTTTTCGCCGTCTCGCTCGGGTGGCTGCCGACCGGCGGCTTCGTTTCGCTCGGTCAGGACCCGGTCGGATGGCTGCGGACGATCGCGTTGCCGGCGCTTACGCTCGGTCTCGTCCAGATCGGCTTCATCGCGCGAATTTCGCGGACCGCGATGCTCGAGGTACTGGGGCAGGATTTCATACGGACGGCCGACGCGAAGGGGATCTCGAAGACCGAGATCGTCGTATTGCACGGCCTGCCCAACGCGCTGATCCCGATCCTGACCGTGATCGGGATCGTGGCCGGCGCCTTGTTGGGCGGTGCCGTCATCATCGAGCAGGTCTTTTCCGTTCCCGGCGTCGGCCGGCTCATCATCGGCGCGATCGCCGCACGCGACTTTCCGGTCATGCAGGGTGGGCTCCTCTTTCTCGCCGTGATCTATCTCACCGTGAATTTCCTGGTCGATCTGCTCTACGCCGTCGTCGATCCGCGCGTGCGGTTGGCATGAGCGCATCCTCGCCACTGCGCGAAACGCTTCGCCGTCTTCTCGCGAACAGGTCGTTCGCGATCGGCGGCGTGCTCGTGCTCGGCATCGCGTGCGTTGCGCTCGGCGCCGACCTGATCGCGCCGTTCGATCCTTTGCGGAACAACTTCCGCCTTCGCCTGCAGCCGCCGGGTCCGGTCAATTGGTTCGGCACGGACCATTTCGGCCGCGACATATTCTCGCGCGTCGTGTTCGGGACGCGGATCTCGCTGTTGATCGGCTTTCTCGTCGTGGCGGCAACCGGTGCGGCCGGAACGCTGATCGGCGCGGTTGCGGGCTTTTTTCCGCGCGCGGACGCGCCGATCATGCGGCTGATGGATGCGCTGATGGCGTTTCCTTCGATCGTTCTGGCGATGGTGGTCAGCGCCGTTCTGGGCGCGTCCGTCACAAACGTCGTCATCGCGCTTGCCTTTGCGACGACGCCGCATACGGCGCGCATCGTACGCGCCTCGGTTCTCGTCGCGCGGGAGCTCGATTATGTGGAAGCGGCTCGCGCGCTCGGCGCCGGCAACGCACGCATCCTGTTTCGCCATGTGCTGGTCAACTGCCTCGGTCCGCTGATCGTGCGGCTGACCTATGTCTTTGCGATCGCGATCCTTGCCGAAGCGGCGCTTTCATTCGTCGGCGCAGGGCCGCCGCCGCCGGCCCCGTCGCTCGGTTCCATCATCGCGCAGGGCCGCGATTTCATGCGCGAAGCGACGTGGATCACGATCTTCCCGGGGGTGGCCATCTTCGCATGCGTGCTGGGGCTCAACCTGCTCGGCGATGGTCTTCGCGATGTCCTCGATCCCCGGATGAGGACCTGAAGATGGCGATTCTGGAGATTGATCGGCTTAACGTGACGATCGGCGAGCGACGCTTCGGCGTTCTCGAGGAGATCTCGCTGTCCGTCGGTGCCGGCGAAGTCTTGGGCATCGTCGGGGAGTCGGGCTCGGGAAAAAGCATGCTGGCGCTTGCCATCATGGGACTGCTGCCTCGGGCGGCGCGATACGCCAGCGGCGAGATCCGGCTCGACGGCAACGATCTCGTCGCGCGCGGGCCCGACGAATGGCGCGGGCACCGCGGGCGGGATCTGGCGATGGTGTTCCAGGAACCGATGACGGCGCTCAATCCCGTCCATCGTGTCGGCCGACAGGTCGTCGAAGTGCTCGTTCGCCGTCGCGGCATGGCGCGTGACGCCGCGCGGCAGGAAGCGCTGCGGCTGTTCCAGCGCGTCGAAATCCCCAACGCCGCCGCGTTGCTGGATGCCTATCCGCACGAGCTTTCGGGCGGCATGCGTCAGCGCGTGATGATCGCGATCGCGCTCGCTACGCAAGCGCGCCTGCTCATCGCCGACGAGCCGACGACGGCGCTCGACGTTACGATCCAGGCGCAGATACTGGAGTTGCTGCGCGATCTGCGTCGCGACACGGGCATGGCGATCCTTTTCATCACGCACGATCTTGGCGTGATTGCGGAGATCGCCGATCGGGTCGTTGTGCTCTATGCGGGCCGCATCGCGGAAGCGGCGCCCGTGGCCACGCTGTTCGACGACGCGCGCCATCCCTATACGCGGGCGCTGCTGTCGGCGATCCCGAAGACCACCGGTCTCCGCGACCGCTTGGCCTCCATCCCCGGTGCCGTGCCTGCCCTCGGCGCCATGCCGACGGGCTGCCGCTTCGCACCGCGCTGCGA
>JAYRKO010000520.1:0-2474 GCA_041905745.1 Tagaea sp.
TTCGTCAAGGGCGCGTCGATGGGCGGGCCGGGCATGGACGAGCTGCGCTGGCTGAAGCCCGTCTTCGCGGGCGACACGATCCGGTCGGTGGGCGAAGTGAAGGACATCGTGCCTTCGAAATCGAAGCCCGACCGCGGCATCCTCAAATTCCACCTGACCGCGCTCAACCAGCGCGACGAGCCGGTGATGACGACGACCTTCATCATCCTGCTGAAAAGGAAGCGCGGGGCATGAGCGAGGCGATCACCCTGCGTGCGGCGCGCGCCGAGGACGCGGGCGAACTGCTGCGCTTCATCCGCCTGCTCGCGGTCTACGAGAAGCTCGAGCACACCGTCGTCGCCGACGAGGCCACGATCGCGAAGCACATGTTCGGCCCGCGACCGGCTGCCGAGGCGGCCTTCGCGGCGGTCGACGGGCGCAATGTCGGCTTCGCGCTGTTCTTCTCGACCTTCTCCACCTTCGCCTGCGCACCCGGTCTCTATCTCGAAGACCTCTATGTCGAGGAGGCGATGCGCGGGAAGGGGATCGGGCGCAAGCTCATCGCATGGGGCGCGAAGCTGGCGCTGTCGCGCGGCTGCGCGCGCTACCAGTGGTCGGTGCTGGACTGGAACGAGCCCGCGCGCGGCTTCTACCGCTCGCTCGGCGCCAGCGAAACGCCCGAGTGGGTCGGCGTGCGCGTGGAAGGTGCGGCGCTTGCCCGCCTTGCGGCCGAAGCCTAGGCGACCGTCAGCGTCGGTGCCGTCGGCAGCAGCGCCAGGAATTCCAGCAGGTCGTCGGGATCGAGCGCCACGCAGCCTGCGGTCGGCGTCCGCGCGGGCTTCGTCATGTGCAGGAAGATGGCGCTGCCGCGGCCGGGCACGACCGGGTCGTCGTTGAATCCCAGCGGCACGACGACGTCGTAGACGCGGTCCTCGCGATGGAGCCGTTCGGGGTGTCCGGGCGGCGCGCCGCGCCGCAGCGTGTTGTAGTAAGGCGAGGCGGGATCGTCGTCCCAGTACATGTCGGGCGCGATGGGCTGGAAATCGAGCGGGCCGCCGGGCTTCGCCAGCCGGTCAGCGCGCCAGAAGCCGGCGCGCAGTTTCCACGTGCCGGCCGGCGTCGCGCCGTCGCCTTCGCGCTTGGCGTGCGCCGATACCACGCCCCCTTTGCCCAACACGCAGGCAAATTCGCGGTTCGCAACCGTTAGTGTACCGACGGTTCCGTCGGCGCGGACGACCGGAGACGACATGGCGCAAGTCTAGCCGCGCTTGCGTCGTCAAGGACATAGCAAGTTCGGATGCAAGAAGTGCCGCCGCGTCCCATGCGCGGGCGGCCGCGCCAGCCATGCGATTTCCACGCGAGGCACGACGCGCGTCGCGGGTCTATGCCTTCGCCCCGCGTTCCCACCCCCAAGCGTTGAACCGGCGCGCCGCGCCGGAAACCGACCGGGACAGAAGCGAACCGAACCCAGGAGCCCCTCGATGACGACCCCAGACGTCGGCGCATCCGCGCCGTCGACCAAGGACGTTGTGCGTCTTTCGCTTGCCGCCGTCGGCGTGGTCTACGGCGACATCGGCACGAGCCCGCTTTACACGCTGCGCGAATGCCTCAACGCCGCGGGCGGCACCGACGAGGCGCGCGTGCTGGGCCTGCTGTCGCTGATCTTCTGGGCGCTGGTGGGCGTCGTCACGCTCAAATACGTCGTGCTCGCGATGCGCTGGGACAACCGCGGCGAGGGCGGCGTGCTGGCGCTGATGGCGCTGACGCTCGAAGGCAAGGGCGTGAGTGCGCGCGCCAAGCGCACGTTCTTCGCGCTGGGCGTCATCGGTGCGGCACTTTTCTACGGCGACTGCATCCTCACGCCCGCGATCTCGGTCCTGTCGGCGGTCGAGGGGCTGAAGATCGCGACCGACGCGTTCGAGCCGTTCGTCGTGCCGATCTCGCTTGCCGTGCTCGTCGTCCTTTTCCTTGCGCAGCGCTTCGGCACGCAAGGCGTGGGTGCGCTGTTCGGGCCCGTCACGGTCGTGTGGTTCGCGGCACTGCTCGTGCTGGGCCTCGTCCACATCGCGGAACGACCGGGCGTGCTGGCCGCCGTCGATCCGCGCCACGCGGTTGCGTTCTTCGTCGACCACGGCTGGATCGCGTTCGCGGCGCTTGGCGCGGTCGTGCTCGCCATCACCGGCGGCGAGGCGCTTTACGCCGACATGGGCCATTTCGGCGCAAGGCCCATCCGCTGGGCGTGGTTCGGCCTCGTGCTGCCGGCGCTGCTGGTCAATTATTTCGGGCAGGGCGCGCTCGTGCTCGCCGATCCGTCGGCGGTCGAAAATCCGTTCTACCTGATGGCGCCGGGCTGGGCGCTTCTGCCGCTCGTGGGCCTCGCCACGGCGGCGACCGTCATCGCCTCGCAGGCCGTCATCTCGGGCGCCTTCTCGATGGCGCAGCAGGCCACGCTGCTGGGCTTGAGCCCGCGCATGCGCATCCGCCACACCTCGCAC